>JAEXPO010000149.1 GCA_023446675.1 Bacillota bacterium
CCGATCTGCTTGCAGGCTGCCTTGGGAATGAAGAGCAGATGAAAAAGAAGATCGGATCCATGAGCCTTGATATTGATATTCATACAAGCGGCTGCATGATCGCGGAAATTGACATGTCCGGCCTGGAGCAGGAAAAAAGCAGGAAATGGGTCCATGGTAAGGACAGGCTTCCTATTGCCATACGAAACTTTTTCAGGTTTACAAAGGAGGGCTTCGGCTATTATCCTGTTTTTAGCGGCCATTGTCTCAAAATTGTGGCTGTAGCGCCGAAAATAATTGAAGAGCAGCAAATGGCGGCACAGGTAAACCGGCATCTGGGTGAGGTTCTCGAAACCGTAAAAAAAATACTGGGACTGGATTTTCACATCGGTGACAAGCCTCATTACGGAAGCCTCTTTGAGCTTTCTAAGCGCCGGGAGCCTTTTAAGATAAATTATGGCTTTGCCGAGGACAGGGGCGGCGCTCCTTTTGAACCCGAGCTTTACCAGCAGCTTGTGCAGAAATACAAGCTTTTTGTATCGGTTATTATTGAGGGGGATTATGATGCGCTGGACAGCCTGGGGGATAGCTATATGACGCAGATAGAGGCTTTGCCTCTGACCTTTGTACAGCGCCTTGTAAGCGATCTGTTTGCCGTGCTTTTCAATAAATTCCACGAGATGGGCTTTAAGTTTGACAGAACCGTTTTTGAGAAAACCGATAACAGGAGCATTGCACGGCTCTTAAAGTTTGAAGATATAAAGGGTCTTGTAAAGGAGGGCCTGGCCTGTCTGGCCGAGTATACGGCAGGGCAGAGGAAGAAATCGGCGGAGGTGTCGGTGAGTCGCGCCATTGCATTTATTGAGAAAAATTACCGAAAGGATATCTCCCTGGAGGATGTATCCAATGAGGTGTTTTTAAACGCGGTGTATTTCAGCCGTCTTTTTAAGCAGCAGACAGGTGAGAACTTTACCGATTATTTAACCCGGGTGAGGATGGAAAAGGCAAAGCAGCTGGTGCGCCAGGGTAAGTATAAAACCTATGAAATAAGCGACATGGTGGGCTACAGCAGCAGCAAGTATTTTTCAAGAGTATTCAAGCTCTATACCGGACACGCCCCGAAGGACTACATGCGTATGGCAGGGCGAGGAGATTTGTCCGATGGCTAATACTAGAAGAAATATCTGGTACTACATTCAGAATTACAAATTCAACAGCCTTTTTATAAGGAATCTGCTCCTCATTTTTTTATTGATGGTCATCCCGGCAGGGGGTATCGCTGTAGCAGCCTATGCCAATACCAACGACCTTATAAGGCAGCAGGTGACGGAAACCAGCATCAACTCCCTTTACCGGGTAAAGGATATTGTGGACACCCTGTTTAGCGATACGGAGAGGCTGGCAACCCGGATATCCCAGGAAGCGGATGTACAGTTATTTATGCTGTCCGATGACATGGAGGCTATCTATACCAGCATCAAAAAGAAGATCCTGGAGAAAACCAATACCTATCCCCTGGTATACCGGTATATCTCTTCCATTTATATTTACTCGGACAAAAACAATTATTTAATTGCCAACACCGGCGGCGGAGATTTTCAGACGGTGGACGACGTTTCCTGGTATGACGCCTATGCCGAAAAAAAGGACAATGATCCCTGGGTTCAGGCCAGAAGGCATAAGGATGTGTATCCTTATTACATAAGCATTGCAAAGCCTGCCGGGCTATCCTATGTAGAGGGTAAAATCGGTGCGGTGATTATCAATCTGAACCCTGAGGAGCTGGGAAAGATACTTACCAGGACGGAAAACAGTGTGACCGAGGATATTTTTATCCTCGATAAGGACGGCACGGTTCTTTACAACAGGAATGTAAAGAATATAACAGCCAATGTGAGGGACATGGAGTGGTTCCAGGATACGGGGTCCATGGAAGGGGATTACAGCGGGGTAAGGTATATCGGCAATGAGAAATTTATCCTGGTATCCGTGGAATCCGGCTACCATGACGGCAGATATGTCTCCTTAATTCCCTTCACTCTGTATCAGGCAAGGCTGGACCGCATTAAAGGCTTTATGGTAGTGCTTTTAGGCATCTGCTTTACAGCAAGCATCGCCTTTGCCTATATCCTTTCGGTGAAAACCTTCCGGCCGGTTCAGAATATCCTGTCCTTTGTGGAAAATCCGGGGGAGGGGTTTGGCAGCTCTGTTGGGAAACATAAGTCCGGCTCAGGTGAGATACAATACATAACGGAGCGGATCATGGGACTTATATATTCCAACAAGGATTTGAAGGATGAGCTGGACAGGCGTATGAGCCTGATGAAAAAAGCCCAGTCCACCGCTCTGCAGGCTCAGATAAATCCCCATTTTCTTTACAATACTCTGGAAAATATTAACTGGAAGTCCATTCGGCTCAATGGAGGAAAAAACGATGTCTCCAGAATGCTGACCCTCCTTTCAAATCTGCTCCGGCTCAGCATGGACATAAGCGATCCCCTTATCCCCATGGCCAGGGAAATTGAGCATGCCCAATGCTATCTTGAAATTATTAAAATGCGCTATGAGGAAAAGGTGACCCTTGTCTGGAATGTGGAGGACCAGCTTCTGAACTACAAAATGGTGAAGCTCAGTCTTCAGCCCCTCATTGAAAACGCGGTGTCCCATGGGATAAAGCCCAAACGCCAGGGAGGAACCATTCAGATTAACGGAAGCCTCCTGGAGTCTCAGATTCAGTTGGAGGTTGTTGATGACGGCGTGGGAATGAGTCCGGAGGATATCGCCGGCTTGAACAACGGACTTACGGAGGCTTTTGAGCCGGATAGCGAGCATATCGGACTCAGAAACGTCAATCAAAGGATAAAGCTTCTGTTTGGCCCCACCTATGGCATAACGGTGACAGGCACAAGAGAGGGCGGCACCTCCGTCAAAATTTCCATACCCGCCATTAAATAAATGAAGAAGCGATAGCTTCCGAATTTTAAAGCGGTTCTTTTCCGCCGGGGCTTCGTTGCCATTTCATCATATCAAAGTAAAAAAAACATCCCAAAGTAGAAATAGTATACCCATCTCCTTTTTAAAGGTAGAATTAGTGCGTCAAAGCTAAATATGTATCCTTGAAGGGGTTATCAGGCAAACCTATAATAAATGTGTAGCGTTTTTATTATCCACGGCTTCTGATATTATCCATAAATAAAAATAACTGCCATATAACAAACAGAAGGCTCTGGCCGTCGGCATAAATGCACCACGGTTCTATAGGATTACGCTTTAATAACTTCATGATAAGGAGCAGCTGGAATGATGAGAAAATCCGTGCCCGAAGCGACAGGCTCTTTCCGGGTTCCCCTGCCTGTGGCGGGATCAAAGGTCAAGAAAAGCTTTTTTAAACGATTTGCAGAAAATTTTGAATTGCTCTTATTAACACTTCCCGCCCTCTTATGCTTTTTAATCTTTCACTACCTGCCCATGTTTGGCGTTATCATTGCGTTTAAGGATTTTAATTATGAGAAGGGTATTTTCGGCAGTGACTGGAACGGTTTGAAGAATTTTGAGTTTTTCTTTACTTCCCAGGACGCCTGGCGCATCACCCGAAACACCATAGGCTACAGCCTTGCCTTTATGGTTACGGGCACCGTTGCCGCCATCTTTGTGGCCCTGCTGCTGTTTGAAATAAGGAATAAGCTTGCTTTAAAGGTGTATCAGACCGTAATTATTCTGCCCCGGTTTCTGTCCTGGGTGGTTATCGGATTTATTACCTATATCATGCTCAATCCTGTCAGCGGAATCTTTAATCAGATTCTGAAGGTATTCGGCGCGGAAGGGATACAATGGTACTCCAAGCCGGAATACTGGCCCATCATACTTATTGTTGTAAATATATGGAACGGAGTGGGGATGGGCAGTATAGTGTATTACGCCTCGCTTATGGGAATTGACAGCTCCCTTTATGAAGCGGCGGAAATTGACGGTGCGGGAAGATGGAAGCAAATCTGGAATATTTCCATTCCCTCCCTTATTCCCCTCATTGTGGTTTTGAACATACTTGCGGTAGGCAATATCTTTCGCGGTGATTTCGGTATGTTTTACAATATCCCGAGAGATGTTGGCATGCTCTATTCGACCACGGATATTATCGACACCTATGTATTCAGAGGCTTAAGAACCGGTGATATCGGCATGAGCTCGGCAGTGGGCTTTTTTCAGTCCTTCGTGGGACTGGTGCTTGTTTATGCGACCAATATCACCGTTAAAAAATTCAGTCCCGAGAATGCTTTGTTTTAAGCTTTTAAGGAGGTTTCTAAAATGGCCCGCTCAAGAAAAAATAAGGAAAATCCATTCATACATGTGTTTTTTATCCTGTCCTGTTTATGCTTTATCCTGCCCTTTATCCTTGTCATAGCCATATCCTTGTCCAGCGAGGACTCCATAAGCCAATACGGCTACAGGCTCATACCCAAGGTATTTGACACAACCGCCTACAGGCTTATATTCAAAAATCCGGTTCAGATAAAGGACTCGTATCTTGTAACCGCCTTTCAGGCCCTTGTGGGAACCGTACTCTCGGTCATCATCATGTCCCTTTGCGCGTATCCGCTTTCAAGAAGCAACTTCCGGTACAAAGGGGTTATCACCTTTATTATCTTTTTCACCATGCTCTTCGGAGGCGGCTTAATACCAAGCTATATACTCAATACCCAATATCTGAAGCTTGGCAACACGGTTTGGATTTACATATTTCCGTCTCTGGTAAACGCTTTTTATATTATTGTTTTCAGAACCTTTTTCCAGGGGCTTCCGGAGTCTCTCCAGGAATCCGCCAAAATTGACGGCGCAAGTGAGCTGAGAATCTTTTTCCAGATCATTCTGCCCCTGTCCAAGCCGGTTTTGGCCACCATCGCCCTGTTTAATGTCATTGACCGCTGGAATAACTGGTATACCTCCCTTCTTTACATAAGGGATCAGGAGCTTTACACCCTTCAGTACTTATTGCAGAGGATTTTGAGGGAAGCGGATTTTATCAACAACCTGGCAGCGGAGAATATGTCCGTGGTGGGTAATTTGATTCAAACCCGGATGCCTACGGAAAGTATGCGCTATGCCATGCTGGTGGTTGCTGCAGGCCCCATGATCATGATTTTTCCCTTCTTCCAGAAGTATTTTTCCAGAGGCCTTACCATAGGCGCTGTAAAGGGATAAGCCCATACACGAAAATGAAATTTAGGTTGATTTCGGACGGCAGTCCGTTTCAAAATAAAAGTGCAACACAAAGGGGGATATCATCATGCTAAAAACAAAGAGGCTTTTACTGAAGTTCATGGCTATGGGACTTACACTGTCCCTGCTGGCCGGCTGCGGTACCCAGGGCGGAGGTACGGCGCCTGTGAACTCACCGTCTGATTCACCTAAGGCCGGTACCGGCGACAAAGAGGGTGAACGGGAGGAGCTCAAGCAGGCAACGCTTAAGGTGCTGTTTATCGGCCCCGGCAAGCAGCAGGATTCTGACAGGGTTTGGGAGGAATTCAACAAAAAGCTGCCCGAGTATCTGCCGAATACGAAGGTAGATGTCAGTATCGTGCCCAATGCGGATTACAAGGATAAATGGCAGCTCATGATTGCTGCCGGAGAGCCCATGGATATTGCCTGGACGGGCTGGCTCATTCCCTATGTGGAGGAAGTGGGAAAGGGTGCCTATAAGCCTTTGGATGAGCTTATCGATACCTATGCGCCCGCCATTAAGGCCGAGATTCCGGACTGGATAATGGAGAAAGCCAAGGTAGAGGGAAAAATTTATTCCATCCCCTGCTACCAGTCCATGGCCGAGCAAGGTCCTTCCATGAAAACTCAGAAGGAGCTGGCAGACAAATATCTGGATGTTGAAGAAGCCAACAAGGTCTTTGCTTCGTCCAGGTACATGACAAAAGAAAAGTACGACTTTATTGAAAACTACTTGAAAACCCTTGAGGCCAACGGAGAGCTGAGAAAGGGAATCAGCCCCTATATGGCACAGTGGTTGGGAAGCAACGGCTATGAGCATATTACGGGAGGCGTCTTTGTGGACGTGTTCGCCGATGAGGTCAAAGCGGTGATGGGTTACGAAATTCCTGGAGTAAAGCTAAACTCCGATACCTTCCACGATTGGTTTGAAAAGGGTTATATCAGAAAAGACGTTGTGGGAATGAAAACCGAGGACATCACCAAGGAAGAAGGAAAAACCGACGGTTATGTGGTCTGGTGCCATAACTACAGCAAATATGCCGACGCAACCGATTCGGGCAGATGGGGCTTTGATATTTTGAATATCTCCATTAACCAGTACTCCTACCTGCCCAATTCCCCCAGCTCCACCAGCCTGACCATTCCAAGAACCTCCCAAAATCCCGAAAGGGCTATGATGCTTATGGAGCTTTTGAATACCTCTAAAGGAACGGACCTATACAATCTCCTCATCTGGGGTATTGAGAACGAGCATTACACAAAAACCGGCGAAGGCACAATTGAAACCATCGGGTACCAGTCCCAGGGAACAAGCGATGCCAAATACGGCCTCTGGAAGTGGGCTATGGGCAATACCTTCAATGCATGGCAAACCCAGACCGACACTGAGGGTATGATGGATTATGTGAAGCAGCTTCACGATGAATCCATTGTATCTCCCCTCATGGGCTTTAAGCTGGATACCAGCCCCATCAAGACGGAGCTTGCCCAGATGTCCGCCGTTAACACGGAATACGACAGCATCTACTGGATGCCCAATTATGAAGAGCTCCGGGTTCAGCAGATTGAGAAGCTTCAAAAAGCCGGCGCGGAAAAGGTAAAGGCCGAAATTCAGAGACAGATTGACGAATGGCTGAAAACCAAGTGAAATAACTTTCCAATGTAAACAGCCTTTACTTTAAACCATAAACCCAATCGGACGACGACAGGCCGGACAGGCGGTAACAGGTGTACTGCCGTCCGGCTTTGTTGGTAGTCCTTTGCGAAAGCAAATCCGGCCAAAAGGGAGGGGGGGCGATGCCCCCGAGCTTTTGTTTTGGAACGAGGAGATTAACGTATGAAAAGACTTGCGGTAAGACAGGTTCATCTCGATTTTCACAGCTCGGAGCACATTCCGGGCATAGGAAGCAAATTCAGCAAAAAAAATTTCCAGGAAGCCTTGCTGACCGGGCACCTGGAC
>JAEXPO010000175.1 GCA_023446675.1 Bacillota bacterium
GCCTTCTTTTCTGCGGCGTTCATAATAGTATCTTCCTATAAGAAGAGGAACAAGGGATACTCCTCCCAGAAAAAAGCGTATGCCGTTGAATGTAAAGGGCCCCACATAACGGGCTCCAACTCTCTGAGCCACAAAGGCAAACCCCCATATTGCCGCCGTAAGCAAAAGCAAAACGAAGGACAGCCATGTTCTTCCTTTCATTTCATTCCTCCGATAAAGGGATCCCTAAATCGTATCTTGCGCCTGTCCCGATCCCATTGCACTTATTTTACGCATCTTCCTGCCGGACTGCAATAGGAAATAAACCGGGCACTATGAGAGTAAACCAGGGCAATAAACGTCCAAACGCTATGTTAATGATAAATTAAGGTTTTCCAGCTGAAAATGTGATATAATAACTATCGCGTTTAATGCCGTGCCAAAGATTGGGTAACACACCCGATCCCAGTTTAAAAATCAGGAGGTTTCGAATGGACAAAAAAGGCGGCAACCCGAACCGGCCGGTTCCTGCAAAGCCGGATGCAGCCCCAGGAAAAAGCGTAAAACAAAAGCGTACACCTCTGCGTATAGCAGTTAGAATTTTTGGTATCCTCGCCCTCGCAGTCCTGGCCCTCGTTTTTATAGTGGGTGCCAGCGCGGCAGGCCTGGTTGCCGGAGGCGTTTACGGCATCATTCAAACAGCACCGCTTATCAGCGCCGACGATCTTCGCATTACCAATCTTAACTCCTATGTTTATGATGCGGAAGGAAATGTCATTGCGGAATTAAAGAAGGAAGAAAACAGGGTCTGGATTAATTTTGATGAGATTCCGCCCATGCTTATTGATGCCTATGTGGCTGTGGAGGACAAGCGTTTCTTCGAGCATGAGGGTATTGATTACACCCGTATCGCCAACGCAGGCCTCGAGTTTATTCAGCATTTGTTTAATCCCGATGTCGACATTTCAGGCGGAAGCACTATTACCCAGCAGCTCATAAAGAACCTGACCAAAAACACTCAGGTTACCCTTACAAGAAAAATCGGAGAACAATGGCAGGCCCTCAACCTGGAGAAGAATTTAACAAAGAATGAAATTCTTACCTATTACCTCAATGTCGTACCTATGGGGCATACCTTCTACGGTATTGAAACCGCTGCCAAGGGCTATTATGGCAAGGACGTGCGGGATCTTTCCCTGGCGGAATGTGCCAGTCTTGCAGGTATTACCAACTGGCCCACCAAGTACATGCCCATTAATGAGAAGAATATTGAAGCCAATTTGACACGTACAAAAAGCACTTTGAAGCTTATGCTGGAGCAGGGAAAAATATCACAGGCTGAATATGACGAAGCTATTTCTGAAAAAATTGCCTTCACATACAATCCTGAGGCCGGTAAGGTGATTCAAACCAGCAACCAGTCCTATTTCGTGGATGAAGCCATTAAAAGCGTCAAGCAAGGGCTTATGAAGGAGCGCGGCTACAGTGAGGACGCAGCCATCAATATCATTTACAACAATGGCCTTCATATTTACACCACCATGCAGCCCAACGTACAATCGGCGCTGGAAGAGGTTTATACCGATCCTGAGTACTTCACGGATAAAAACCCCTACACCGATGATTTGCCCCAGAGCGCCATGGTCATTATTGATCCGGAAACAGGCTATGTCCGTGGTATTTATGGCGGCCGGGGTGCAAAGGAAGGCAGCGTATTCAACAGGGCAACCCAGGCTCAGCGTTCCCCAGGTTCTTCCATTAAACCGCTGGTGGTATATGGTCCCGGTCTGGATACCCGTAAAATAACGGCTGCAACAGTCGTGGATGATGTAAAGCAGTACCTCAATGAAAAGACACCGGACAAGGAATGGCCTCGAAATGTTGAAGTTAAGAATTTCGGATTAACAGGTGTCCGAGAGGGTATTGTTGATTCCCGAAATGTTGTTGCCGCATTGATTTTGAAGAATTACGTCGGCGTCAATACAGGCCTTGATTATCTGGCCAAGCTGGGTATGGATCGCAAGGATGAGCAGTATCTCTCCATTGCCATGGGCGGCTTCAGTAAGCAAATGACACCCCTGGAAATGGGGGCCGCTTACACCAGCCTTGCCAATAAGGGTGTTTACACCCAGCCTATTTTCTATACGGAAGTAAGAGATTCCAACGATAAAGTCATTCTTTCCAGCGCACCCGTACGTACCCAGGTGTTTTCCGAGCAGACCACCTTTATTCTGGACAACATACTGGAAGAAGTGGTAAAAAGCGGTACAGCCGCCTCCTATGGCTACGGTACAATTAAATATACAGAGAAATACACGGATGACGGTAAAGAAAAGGAACGTACCGTTGTTATTCCTTCAGCGGGTAAAACGGGAACCAGTGACGAATCCAAGGATAAATGGTTCTGCGGCTTTACCACACATTACGTCGGAGTTACCTGGTACGGTTATGATACCCCCGTATCCATGTCCTACAAGGGAAGCATAGAAAACTATAGCGCGCTTAAAATCTGGAATGCCGTCATGAATAAGATTCATGTTGGATTGGAAGCCGAGCCCATCAATGAAACCGTTCCTCCCGGAATTGTCAAGCGCACCATTTGTATTGATTCCGGCAAAATCGCTACGGATTTGTGCAAGCAGGATCCAAGAGGTTCACGTGTACGCGAGGAATACTTTATTGAAGGTACCGAACCGGGCTACAGCGATACCTGCTCTGTCCACATAAAGGCAACGGTGTGCACAGCCAGCCACGATGCTTTGGGAAGAGCCCTTCTGGCTAATGAATATTGTCCCGAGGAAACTACCAAGGAAATTGTTGCAATTAAACGCCCTGTGGAATATAAGCCCAAGTTCCCCAACGATGCTTATCCTGCGGATGCCATTTATGAACTGCCGGAAGGGGAATACTGTACAGTTCATGGCTCACACAATGTGATCATTCCCCCTGTTTCCACCCAGAACCCAACTCCTGACCCGGGGCAGAACGGCACACCAACACCTACCCCTACACCAACGCCGGAAGGAACGATTATACCACCGGTTGAAGAAGATATCGGAGAACCTATTCAGAATTAGCATTAGCATTAGCATTAGCATTAGATTAGACGACTTAATTAAAGAAGTCTCCTTAAATTTAAGAAATCCCATGTAAAGAAAAAGGCTACCTGGTTCACAGGTGGCCTTTTTAAATCCTTTAGACTTTTTTAGCTTATACGTTCCGCTTAATTAACTTGTGCTTTTCGATTAAAACCATTATTTCACTCTTAAGAATCAGACTCTTTATAACGGATCTCATACGGAAAAGTAAAACGGGTTTTCTAGCTGTTCAATATTAAATACTCTTTTTGCCATACGCCACATGGCTTTGGCATGAATGCGATCATGCCAAACAAACCTGCGGCACACCTTTCTAACGGACCACTGCTCGCCGCAGCTTCCATCAAATACCGTATTTCCCAGAAACTCTTCATTTTGTTCCAAGACTTCAAAGGCTATCCTTCTGCATGTTAGAATATCCGGCTCATTACTTGCCGGAACCCCAATTTCGGCGAAGTAATAAGCATTCACGCTCTTGGTGTGTGCATACATTTCAGCCGCAGTCACAGGTACAATAAAAGAGGAAGGCAAAACCTCCCCCTTATACTAAAAATTCTATCTTCTGTCCCTTTGACATTTACTCCACTACGACACCCTTTTTAAGGATAATATTGGCATACAAGGCTCTCTCACCGGTAGCAACTACTGCATAGGCGTTTTTGGCCTGCTCATAAAAATCAAAGCGTTCAATATACTTTATTTTATCATTTCCTGGTTCATATTGGGCTAAAACAGCCTTATAGGTATCCCAGATAATCGGCTTCACCGAGTCGCCGGGAACAACTGCCATCAATGCGGCCTGGGCATCTGCATAAGAATCCAGGGGCAGGAATTTCATAATGGCTTCCAAAAGCTCGGGCACGCCATGGCCATCACAGCGGACGAGCCTTTTGGCACAGGTGCTGGATGGGAAATTGCCGTCGGCCAGAACAATTTCATCCCCATGACCCATTTCCATAAGAATTTTTACCAGTTCAGGCGGCAGAATAGCCGGAATTCCTTTTAACATTCGTGTTTCCTCCTTGTATCGGTAAAATGCGGACTGTTCTAATCACTAACATAGCAGCCTGCAAAACATTTGTCTATTTATTCTTCTGGCCTTCTCACAGGCTTTGGGCCAAAGAACTGATAATAATAACACAAAATACCGCCGTTAAAAAGCTTTCTGTTTTTGTCCGCCTTGCGGCCAAAATACTTCTCAAACTCCGTGTCCGAATTAATCACATAATAAGACCAGGTGTCCATACGAC
>JAEXPO010000326.1 GCA_023446675.1 Bacillota bacterium
TTCTCCCTGTCCGGCACAATGTTGTACTTAATTCCTTCCGAATAGCCCTGGATGGACATGAGAGGGGTTTTAAGCTCATGGGATACATTTTGAAAAAAGACTTTCTGCTCCCTGTCATGACTTGAGAGACGAACTGCAAGGAGGTTCATGTCGTCCGACAGCTCCTGGAGCTCCTGTTCCTTAAAATTTCCTTCAAGCTTATTAAGATCGCCTTTGCCCATACGCCGGGCAAACCGGCACAGCTTTTGTATTTCACGGGCCAGACCGGAGGAATGGTAAAAGGCCACCAGTCCTGAGGTTAACACGGCCAGCAGCGCTGAAAAAAGCAGGAGCCGGTTGATTTGGCCTCCAAAACGGTAGAGGGAGGTCATGTCGGTATACAGCACCATGTAGCCCCTGTCTTTGAAGGTGCCGGAGGAAAAGGGGGTATAAAGCACATGATAGGTATTTCCGTCAACCTTAAGAATAACAGCCCTGTTCTGGGGGGAGGAGGACTTTTTTAGGGCTTCAAGAAGCATTTGGGCCAGCTTTTGGTCCTCTTCAGCCTCGATTAAATTTGGAAAAAGGAGCTCAAGGCTTTTGTTTGACAAAAAGAAATTTTGCCGGGATAAAAGGCGGGAGCTTCGAAGCAGGCTTCGGATACGAGGATACAACCGGCTTAAGGACTCGCTTTCGTCGAGGCCATCCTCAATGCGGGGGAACTCGGAGAGTACGACCTCCTTTATTTCAGAGGCAGCAGCGCTTAAATCCCTGGCTGCTTCTCTGCGGATAGAGAAGGACATAAGCAGATTAAAGGTCAAAAACAAAAAGACAAAAAGAACGCCGATGGCAAGGGAGAAGGTTTTAAGCATCCGGTGCTTGAGAACCGGTTTTTTCATGAAGCCCACATTCCTTTCAATTACCGGATTTGATGCTTAGCTTAAAACCGAAACCCCATACCGTTTCAATGAGGGTTTCACTGCCGCAGGCGGTAAGCTTTTTACGGATACGCTTTACCGCATCATCGGTGGCACGTGTTTCAACCTCGCTGCCATAGCCCCATACCTTGTTGAGAAGCTCCGAGCGGCCTACGGCCCTACCGCTGTTTTCCACCAAAAAGGCCACCATTTCATATTCCGTAGGAGTAAAATCCAGAGGCTTATCGTTAAATAATATGGTTTTCAGGGCTCTGTCCACGGTGAGATCGTGGAAAAGGGGCGGCGTGCCCTTCTCCCTTTGTACACCGTCCATTTCCATACGCCTGAAAATAGCTTTAACCCGTGTTACCAGGCTCATGGGACTGAAGGGCTTTGTGAAATAATCATCACTTCCCAGGGTTAGCCCTGCAATGTAATCTGTTTCACCGGTACGGGCGGTCAGCATGATAATGGGAGCCGTACTGATTTTACGTATTTCGGTGCATATTTCAAAGCCGTCTCTTCCCGGCATCATAATATCCAGTATGACAAGATCCGAAGGCTTTTCGCCAAAACGCTTTAGCAGGGCTTCTCCGTTTTCGAAGACCTCCACCGTAAATCCTGCGTTTTCCAGAAACAGCTTTATGAGGTTGCGTATATTCAATTCGTCATCCGCAGCATAGATGGTATTTTGCATGTCATTGTCCACCCTTCTTTAGCGTGCCCTTTTCAATCATAACATGAATAATAAGACGCTTCACCCAATCCGCAGGTTTGCCGCAAGTTTGCCTCATTTTCTATAAGATTTTTCCTAAGTCGGTTCGCTACAATAAAGCTGCGGCAGGAAAAACACCTGCGGTAAAAAAGGATATGGGAGGAAAAGCAACATGAAAAAGATAACAGGTCTGGTAATAGGAGCGGCGCTATCCTGCGCTTTGCTGGTTCCCGCCATGGCAGCAGCCGGCGGCGTTTCGACAAGATCCGAAGCGAAAGCAGGAAAAGGTGAGATAAAGGTTCTTGCCGGGGACAGGAAGGAAAAGGCCGCCTTGCTTAAGAGTGTAACGGAAGAAGCCGGGGAAGAAGCGGGAATAGTTCCCCTAACCGAGGAGCAGAAGAAAGCGGTACAGGCCGTCCGGCAGGAGGCTCAGCCTGTATGGGAGGAGCTCAAGGCCCTGAAAGAGCAAAAGAGGGCCGCCCTTAAGGCAGGCGATGACGAAACGGCTCAGGCGCTTGAGCTTCAAATAGCCGAAAAACGGACTGATTTGGAAGCTATCCTGAAGGAATCCGGCGATATCCTGGCTCAGGCCAGGGGCAACCGGGAAAAGGCAAAGGCCTCCTACCGCACCGACGACTATATCGCCATGCAGAAGGAACGGTATGTGCTCTGGCAGGAAAGCCTTGCTCTCCTGGACGAAATGAGAACGCTGAAGGACGATTACAAGGCTGCGGCCGAGGCAGGGGATACAATGGCAATGGAAAAGGCCGCTTCCGGGCTTGAGGCTAAGGGCGACAGCTATGAAGGGAATTTAATGAAGCGTATTGAGCTCATTGAAAGCCTTACAGGCAGTGTAGGCGGCACTGCTGCCCAGGAGTAAGGAAAAGGTCTTGGAGTGAGAGGGCAGGGTGTCCTCTTGATTATTGGCAGATATTCCGGAGGATGAACCCGGCAAAAAGCGGAGAGCTGTGATGCTTCTCCGCTTTTTGGTATGGCGATTTATTAAATAAGAGGAATAATTATGCTCTAGCCTTAACCACAATGAATTCCGTATAGTTTTCCAACTCATCCTGAATCGCTTCCTTCAGGATTGCCAGGCGGTTAACCGTGGCAGCGGTCTCACTTGAAATGGCTGCGGAGCATTTATCGTTAAGGGCGGCCACGGCCTGAGCTGCAGCGGAGGTTGTGGAGTAGGGAATAAGCTGGCAGCCGGGCAGGGTTGCCAGAAACTTTTTGCACTGCTCCAAGGCCTTTGGGTGAGAATAAATTTTGCGGATGCTGGAAATCTCTGTGCCAAGGGGGGCGACCAGATTTTGAGAGATGCTGAGCTTTGTCCGATCAACGATGTCCAGCCCGTATTTTTCTACAAGCTCCTGAACCTCGGTTACCTTGCCGGCAAGAGAATTTTCATAAGGCACAACGCCCACGTCGGTTTTACCGTTGGAAACGGAAACAAACACATCCTCAAAGCGCTCAAGACCGGTGAGGGCGGACTGGGGGTAGAGCTTTGCAGCCGCCTCGTTGGCAAAGGAACCCGGTGTTCCGGCGTAGGCCACCGTGTGGGGGATGCGGATATGCCTGCTTTCAAGGTGGGCATATTCGCGAAGCTTGGGCATAAGGGACGAAAATTCCCCGGGAGTAATGGATTGGGGGCCGTCGGACAGGGCTCTGGCAGGATTGTCGTGAACCTCAATTTCAAGGCCGTCGGCACCGGCGGCCACTGCGGCCTTGCTTAAGGGCTCCACCATCCACGCGTGTCCTGTACCGTGGCTGGGATCCACAATGACAGGAAGGTGGCTCATGCGTTTCAGGGCGGGAACAGCGCTTAAATCCAGGGTGTTGCGGGTGGCTGTTTCATGGGTGCGGATGCCTCTTTCGCACAGAATAACCTGATCGTTGCCCTCGCTCATAATGTATTCGCAAGCCATTAACAGCTCCTCAAGAGTATTGGAAAAGCCTCTTTTTAAAAGGATGGGCTTTTTGAGCCGTCCCAGCTCCTTTAAAAGCTCGAAGTTCTGCATATTCCGTGCGCCCACCTGAATTAAGTCCACATACTGGCTGAATAAGTCGATGTAGGTTGGGTTGGTAATTTCGGAAACAATGGGAAGCCCGGCGGCTTCTCCGGCCCGCTTAAGAAGCAGGAGCCCTTCTGCCCGGAGGCCCTGGAAGGCGTAAGGAGAGGTGCGGGGCTTGAAGGCGCCGCCCCGGAGCATGGCTGCGCCGGAGTTTTTTACCTGAAAAGCGATTTTTGTTATTTGCTCTTCCGATTCCACCGAGCAGGGGCCTGCAATGACCACAAGCTCCTTTCCTCCGACCTTCACATCACCCACCTTAATGATGGTGTTTTCCGGATGGAATTTCCGATTTGACTTTTTATATGGCTCCTGTACCTTGAGAACCTTCTCGACGGCCTCCTGTACGC
>JAEXPO010000470.1 GCA_023446675.1 Bacillota bacterium
TTCCAGGATTTTGCGCCTGTTATGGCCAATGTGTTTCCCGAAGGCGGGTTTCTTTATCTCACCGATTTGCAGAAAGCCTTTGAAAGGCAGCCCTCTCATAAATTCGACATCCCCTCCTTCCAGACAGGAAATTCTTTTACAGAACACGATGCACCCCATAAGGCAATAAAAACAAAAAAACCGGTTTTAGAGGAGAGGGACAGCTCACGGTTCGGTGTGCCTGTGCTGGAAAGCTGCTGCCCGCTATTTGACGAGGACAACCCGGAGGAAGTGGTGGCAACCCTTGGCGTGCTGACACCTAAAACGGCGGCGCACAAGCTTCGCACCATGTCGGAGAATATGGAAAACGGAGTTGCGGGTATTGCTTCCGCCATTGAAGAGCTGGCGGCTACCGCATCCTCCATACATGTCAACGAAAAGGATTTGGAGCAGGAAATTCAAAGCATTGTCCTGATCTCCGACGAAATAGAAAAGATATCCTCCTTCATCAAGGAAATTGCCAATCAGACTAAAATGCTGGGACTTAATGCTACCATTGAGGCGGCCAGGGCAGGCGATGCCGGCAAGGGCTTTGGTGTGGTGGCCGATCAAATCCGAAAGCTGTCGGAGGAATCCAAGAACACCGTACCAAAAATTAAGCAAATGACAGACGAGATAAAGAAAACAGTGGAGGAAACAAGCCGAAAAAGCCTTGTTTCACTGCGCTCCAGTGAAGAGCAGGCCGCAGCCACAGAAGAAATGACCACAAGCATCCAGCAGATAATCGCCATGGCAAATGATTTAAACCGTATAGCCAGAGATCTTTAAGCTTTCAGGATACGCGGCTTTTAGCCGGAAGATAATAATCATAAGGATTTAGCCCCCGGGGTGTCAAGCCGGACAAACATTCCCGGGGGCTTCATTTTCTAGCCTGTTCCTAAATGCTTTTTCAAAAAGGCTGCCATTTTTGGGTAGCAGTCCAGCTTGTTTTTCAGCTTTGAGATGCCGTGGCCCTCATCCTCGTAAAGAAGAAGCTCAACGGGGCGGTTAAGAGCTTCAAGCCTGGACACAATCTGAATGGCTTCGCTTACGGGCACCCGGGGATCGTTTTTCCCGTGGATAACCATCAGAGGCGCCTTGATTTGCTCTACCTTCCACATGGGGGAGACCTCTTTTAAAACCTGCCGGTGGGCCGCGAGGCTTCCGTATTCAGATTCCCTGTGGGCGCGTCTGTAATCCGCCGTATTCTCAAGAAAGGTTTCCAGATCGCTCATGCCCACCGTATCAATGGCGCAGGCCCACAGCTCCGGGTAACGTGCGGCACAGGAAAGTGTCATATATCCGCCGTAGCTCATGCCCATAACGGCAATGGCAGAGGGGCGGGCTACGCCGGATTCTATCAGGTGAGAGGCCAGACACGCTGCGTCCCGCACACTGTCCAGACGTTTTTCCACATCATCCAGGTGGGTATAGGTTTTTCCGTAGCCTGTGCTGCCCCTCACATTGGGCGCAACAACGGCAATACCCTCGCCTGTCAGGTATTGAATAAAGGGATCGTAGTCAGGCAGAGCCTGTCCCTCAGGTCCTCCGTGAATATCCAGCACAATGGGGAGATCTTTTGCTTCCCTCCCCGCAGGAACGTAGAGCCAGTAGGGGACGGATAATCCGTCAAAGGAGTTGAAACGGCCTAGGATGGGCTCAGGTGAAAGCTCTCCCGCACTTAACAATTCCAGGCTGTCCGTGAGGCGGCGCAGGGTGTCGCCATCCAGATCCAGAAGCCATATATCCCAGGGACGCCTGCCGCAGGAAAAGGTGAAAAGCAGCTTATGCCCCTCCGGTGACCAGTAAACGGAATTATAGCCGCCAATGACACCCCGGGGAGGCTTGAGTGTATTGACCTCGCTCTTTGACACAAGGTCATAGACATGAAGATTGTAATAGCCTTCCTCATTGACCAGTACGGCCAGATAACGGTCGTCTGCGGAAAGCGCCGCCTGCTCGGCGTCATAAGGATAGCTGAAGGCTTCCGTCAGGCTTTGGGAGGCCATATCGTAATAAGCCACGGAGGTGAACTCCCCCCTTCGATCGGTAAGCAGGAAAAAGCCCTTGCCGTCATGACGCCAGGTGGGACCGGTTTCGGCTGAAACAGCTTTGTCGTCAGGAATACGCACGGTGCAGCCCGTTTGAAGATCCGCCATCCAAAGGGCGTTGTCGGATTGCCCCTTAAGCTTGTTGTATAGGAGGAACCTTCCGTCCGGAGAAAGCCCGTTGGCTGCGGGCCAATTGTAATGATCCCTGTTTTCCACCGCAAGGCGCTCCTTTCCCGTAACAAGGTTCAGCTCGCAGATATCAAAGGTTTCATGGGACCTGGCATTGCATGCGTATACAATGCTCTGTCCATGGGGCCCCATTCCACCGAAAAAATGCCTTGCTCCGCTATTTGTGGTAATCCGCTTTGGCGTGGCTTCATGCCGTGGGAGCAAATAAATCTGTTCGTTTTCATCTCCTCCCTTATCCATGCAAAAGAGTATGCCTCCGGTCTCCGGGTGAGAGTGGATGCTCCAGATCCGTTCCTTGCCTAGATCACGCCATGTACGCTTTCCATCTTCCAGGGAGACCTGGCAGATTTGATTGCTGCCGTCCACCGAATGAATAAAGGCCACGGTCCCGGAGTCCAGCCACACGGGGCTTGTGGCGGAAGGTGCGCCCAGAAGGGCCTTAAGTCTTTGAACCATGGATTGCCATCCCTTTCCTTTCTTAATCGGAGATTTTTTTATGAAGGTGATTCGCAACTAAAAGCCCGCAGGCCAGCTGGATATAGACCAGCTTTTTAATGGGGATGACGGAATAATGGATCTCCTTTTCCAGTTTGCCGGTAAGCTCTCCGTGGGCTATTTCACATTCCGCGGCAACGCTTTTAAGAAGGTTCTTTTTATCATCGTTTTGCTCGCCGGTTTTTGCCATACGCTCTAGCTCATACTCATTCATCCGGATGAGCATGCCGAAGCTGAGGGTTTTATAGAATTGGGATATCAAAAGATTGTCAAACTCCTCAGCTACTGTGGCCATGCGAAGGAAAGCCGGGTCCTCAATCATTCTGCGGGTGCTTTCATCGCTTTTATTTTCAGTAAAAGCATCAAGCGCCAGAAGGAAGGGGTTTTCAGGATCAATAAATGAACGGGTTTTGGCCATCATGGAAAGGATAAAGTCGTTGTGCTTCCTGCTCATGTCCAGCTTTCGGGTAATAGCCTCCCTGCGGGTAACGGTGCTCTCGGAGGAATCCATAATTCGGGGATCGGTGAAATAGGGAAGCTCTGTAAGGAGGGTGAAGCTGTTATGGCGTTCCCGCGCATAATTTTCGCTGCAGGTGCCCACCTTGATGATTTCCGGAATATTCTTAATGCCGTAGCGCTCCATAAAATCGTATTCGTCACGGATACCCAGGCTTTTATAAATGGCCGGAGAAAGAAGCTCACAATAGGGGGCCTCCGGTTCTCCAAGGTTCAAAGGCACCTCAACGTCACCCGAGGCCTTACGCATGGCATCGTAAACAGCCGGGATGTCTCTTGATATATACCAGTAGGTTCCGCCGAAGCCGGCGTTGTGGAGGGAATAGATGAAGTGGGGCCGAATGGCGTCAATGAGGGACATCATAGCCTGGGTTTCAGGTATGGGGGCGTTAAAATGAAGCTCCTTGTAATCAATGGGGAAGGTCCAGTCCACCTGCTTATGTCCTGCAGGCCTGAAAAAGTTGCGGGAATAATTGTAAATGGTATAAGGTCCCTTTAGCCAGCCCTCGTTAAGGCGCAGTCCGTCGGCATCCCAGGCCTTTACCACATACCAGGTATAGTCGAGGGCCTCGAGAAGCTCATCGTTCTGTGCAAGCTCCTGTGTTAAGAACTCAAGCATCATGGTACCGATGGGCTCGTTGGGATGGGGGCAGCCGAAAAGAAGGGCATTTTTGCTTCCTCTTCCTATTTTCAGGCAGAGCAGGGGATGATCGTCACGGGTTCGGCCCATTTCAAAAAGCTTTACCCTGTCCGGATATTTCAGGGCCAGCCTTCTGGAGCTTTCATCCAGCTCCTCAAGGGTCAGAAATTCCTTATAGTCCGGTATTTTGCTTAGAACCTCACAAAACAGCTTATGCATATATACTCCTATTCTATTAGCTTAAATTACCTTGAATTTACGGCCTGATTTGCCAATAACGCTCCGGGGCGGGTACGCACTGCGTACC
>JAEXPO010000567.1 GCA_023446675.1 Bacillota bacterium
CTGTAGGAGGCGTAAGCTCCTCCCAAAGTGCCTGCTCTCCGTCGGGCTTAATTTCCACGCATAGGACAGGCTTATTTCCGGAAATTAAACGCGGCTCCACCCCTGTAACCGTCCCGGATACGCTTGAGTGTATGGGAGCACTGACAAAGGCCTCCGTGTCTCCCACAACCTGGCCTACCTTTACGGTATCGCCTTTTTTAACCTGGGGCTGGCACGGCGCCCCGAGATGCTGAGTCATGGGCAGTACAATTTTCTCAGGCACTCCCATGGCGATGGTTTTGCAATCAGCAGTATTCTTACCCTGGGGAGGATGTACACCCCCACTGAATACGTGCAGTTTCAATAGCATTCACCCCTGCTTCAATTAAAATCATTGGCTGTAATTAGACTGCATTAAGACGCGGTTTCGATATAATATAGGATTGCATTTTGAATACATTATACACGGCAATATGTTCCCGCCTTTAATATCATAACACGTTTCCAACTAATTTGGAACATTTTATTGCTTGTTAAATTAATCTCAAAGTCACTTGTATAGCGGGTTCTGCATATACTGGCAAGTGAATGGTTCATAGACATCTATATAAGCAGTTCCCGTTGTTTTTTATACTTGTCCTTAAAGTATGTTAAATTTTTGACTTATATAAAAAATGATATAAGGTTATTAATAAATTAAATAGGAATTATAACTTTAATTATTAATAAAGGAGACGGTTATTAATGTGCGGAATTGCAGGCTGGATTAATCTGGAAAAGGATATTTCATCCCAGGAAGAAATAATGGCATCCATGTCCCACACCTTAAGAAACAGAGGCCCCGACGCGAAGGGTGAATGGTTTTCGCCTCATGCCATGCTGGTGCACCGGCGGCTGTCCGTAGTGGATCCGGCAGGCGGAGCCCAACCTATGATACGAACCCGGGACGGTTTTTCCTATGTGATTACCTATAATGGGGAGCTTTACAATTCCGATGATTTGCGGGGAGAGCTGTTGGCGCTGGGCTACACGTTTAAAAGCCGCTGCGACACCGAGGTACTTCTGGTTTCCTACATAGAGTGGGGTGCCCGGTGCGTGGAAAAGCTCAACGGCATTTTTGCCTTTGGTATCTGGAACGAAAAGGACAGCGAATTCTTTATGGCCAGGGATCGCTTCGGTGTTAAGCCTCTTTTCTACAGCTTTACGGAGGAGTCTCTTCTCTTTGGCTCCGAGCTTAAAACCTTACTTGCCCATCCCCTTGTTAAGCCCCGCTTAAGCAAGGAAGGGCTGGCAGAGGTTTTTTCTTTAAGCCCTTCCCGGACGCCGGGCCACGGCATATACGAAAAGGTTTATGAAGTGAGGCCTGCCACCGCCCTTGTCTTAAACCGCGAAGGCCTTAAGGAAAAAATCTACTGGCGCCTGGTCAGCGAGCCTCACACCGACAGTCCCGAGGAAACCATCGAGAAGGTTTCCTTCTGGGTGAAGGACGCGGTAAAAAGGCAGCTGGTGTCCGATGTTCCCCTTTGCACCTTCCTTTCGGGAGGCCTGGATTCCAGCATTATTTCCGCAGTTGCCGCCCTTTCCTTCAAGGATGAGGGAAAATCCCCCCTGGACACCTTTTCCATTGATTATACCGACAACGACAAGTACTTTAAGCCCTCTCTTTTTCAGCCCAACACCGACGCCCCCTGGGTAAAGCGCATGTCGGAAAGCTTTAATACCCGGCACCATTACATCAACATCGATACGCCGGATCTTGTCTCCGCCCTTCGTGATGCCGTTCTGGCCCGGGATTTGCCGGGAATGGCAGATGTGGATTCTTCCCTGTATCTTTTCTGCCGTGAAATAAAAAAGCTTGCCACAGTGGGCTTATCAGGGGAATGCGCAGATGAGGTCTTCGGCGGCTACCCCTGGTTTCACAACCGGGAGTTTTTTGATGCCGATACCTTTCCCTGGAGCCGCTCCCTGGACGAAAGAGTCCGGGTGATGTCCGACGATTTAATCCACACCATAAAGCCCTACAACTATGTCCGCCAGCGCTACCTGGAAACCCTGGAGCAGGTTCCCGGGCTTGCGGGGGAGGATCCCACGGAAAAGCGGCGCCGGGAAATTTTCTTCCTTAACATCACCTGGTTTATGGGAACTCTTTTGGATGCAGGCGCTGATTAAACTGAAACCATTTAAGAAATGTATCATCTTGAATGGTTTTTCTATGCCCTTTTGTCGGACAATCTATAATTCACTTGACCCCGGAATATTTATTACAAAAGGGGTGAAGCAAATGGAACAAGATTCAAAGAGCATTCAAATACCAAAGCAGATGCAGCTGGAGATGTTGAAATTCTTTTTGAAGACTTCTGTTCCAAAGAAAGTCAAGGAAAATTCCGAGCCCCTATCGAAGAAAAACGATAGGAGCGATAAATGATGGAAACCGGGATTTATGTCCGTGTGTCCACAGAGGAGCAGGCACAGGAAGGCTTTTCTATCCGGGCACAGACACAAAAGCTGAAGGATTACGTTGGGATTAAGGATTGGTCACTGTACAGAATCTATGCTGATGAAGGTATCAGCGGCAAAGATATCACGGGCAGACCCGCGGTGCAGGAATTAATTCAAGACGTAAAATCGGGTCATGTGAAGAATGTGGTGGTATTCAAAATTGACCGCCTCACACGCTCCACAGCCGATTTAATTTATCTGGTTGACCTTTTCAACAGCTACGATTGCGCATTCAACTCCCTAATGGAGAGTATCGACACACAGACTGCATCCGGGCGGATGTTTCTAAAAATTATTGGTATTTTTGCGGAATTTGAGCGCGAGAACATCATCGAACGCACAAAGCTGGGTGTTGAACGCAAGGTTAAAGAGGGCTACACCCTTTGCACTGCTCAGGCAAGTTTTGGCTATGTCCGCCCCAAAGGCGAAAAGCTTCAGTACATAAACGATGTGGAGGCCGAG
>JAEXPO010000575.1 GCA_023446675.1 Bacillota bacterium
CATTGTCCGGAAACCGGAAGGGTGGTAAGCCGCGACAGGATGCGCCGGGATATTGACGCCATGAAGCGGCTCAACTTCAACGCGGTGCGCACCAGCCACTATCCAAACGACCCTTACTGGTACGATTTGTGTGATGAGCTTGGTCTATATCTTGTGGGTGAAGCAAACCTTGAAACCCACGGCATGGCGGGAGATTTAAGCCATGATCCTTCCTGGAGCGGCGTTTATCTGGAGCGGGCCATGCGCATGGCCCACAGAGACAAGAACCACCCCTCGGTAATTATATGGTCCCTGGGCAATGAATCGGGGGCAGGGGCCAACCACGCAGCCATGTACGGCTATTTGAAGGAATATGACAAAACCAGGCCTGTTCAATATGAATCCCAGTTTCCCGGAACCAATATCACCGATATTCTTTGTCCCATGTACCCTTCCCTTGAGTGGGCGGAAAAGCTTATGGCGGATGATTCGGACTTAAGGCCCTTCATTATGTGCGAATATGCCTATTCCAAAAGCAATAGCAATGGAAATTTTTATAAGTTCTGGGATATGGTTCGCAAGTATCCCCGCTTTCAGGGAGGCTTTATCTGGGATTTTTCGGACAAGGCCCTTATTTTTACCAATGAGAAGGGCGAAAAGCACTGGGCCTATGGGGGCGACTTTGGCGAGGCGGTGACGGATCCGGTTAAGGATATGTGCTTAAACGGTGTGGTAGGGCCGGATCTTACGCCCCATCCCGGCGCGTGGGAGATAAAGCATCACCAGTCTCCCGTGACCATACATCCTCTGGATCTGGAAAAAGGGCTTATTGAGGTAATAAATAACTATCATACCCTATCCCTGGAGCATTTGCGGCTTTTATGGACTGTGGAGCAAAACGGCGTGGAAGTGGCACGGGGAAGTGATGAGGGCCTTACAGCCGCTGCCGGGGAAGCTCAAATAATAACTCTTGAAGGCTTTAAGGGGCTTATAGGTCGATACTCAAAAGGGGAGAGGTTCTTAAACCTCAGGCTTGTACATAAAAAGGACACTTTTTATTCGGAGAAGGGCTTTGAGGTGTACGGCCGTCAGCTGGAGCTTCCCGGCTCGGCCAGAATGCCTGCCTCTTTTACTGTATTTAAAGGAACTGGCCCTAAGGCGATGCTCACTGAAACCGGCTCCTTAATAACCATAAGCGGAACGGGAGAAGGGGCGGCACCCGGCTTCAAGGTAGTGGCAGACAGGGCTTCCGGCCGGATTCTTACCGCCGTGTACAATGGAAACACCCTCCTGGAAGGCGGGGACGACTGCTTCTACCGGGCTCCCACAGGCATTGACACCGCCTCCTCCGTTCCCGGCAGTGCCATTACTCTGGAATGGAAAAGCCTGGGCCTTGATAAGCCTTCCTTTGTATTGAACGGTTTAGAAGCGGTGGAACGAGGCGGAACGGTAAGCCTTTGCTACCAGACCGCTCATTGGGGAGGGCTTATTGATACCCAAACGGAATACGAAATTGGAGGCGGGGGAATTGTGATAAGGAAAAGAGTTTCGGTAAGCTCTCTTACCTGCTCTCTGCCCCGAATCGGTATAAATCTTATTCTGCCGGAGGCCTTTTCACAGCTTCGCTGGTTTGGCCGCGGCCCATGGGAAAATTACGCCGACAGGAAGCTGGCGGCCTTTGTGGGCCTCTATGAAAGCACCGTGGAGGAGCAGAATACGCCCTATATCCTGCCTGTGGAGTGCGGCGGAAAAGAGGATACGCGCTGGCTTATCCTTCATGATGGAAAGGACAGGGGCCTAAAAATAAGCGGGGATACGGATTTTCACTTTGATGCCCACTACCATTCCGTTGCGGAATATGAGGCCGCTTTGCATCAAAGGGATCTTAAAAAGAGCGGGCCTGTTCATGTTCACCTGGATCACCGCCACATGGGGCTGGGCGGAGACACAGGCTGGACAAAAAACGTACATCCCGAATTTACCATAGGCTCCGGAAGCTATTCCTATTCCTTTGTACTTAAGCCTTTGGAATAAGTTTGGAATAAGCTAGGTACTAAAAAAGCGCCAAAAGCACCTCGGCGGGCAGGGGAATTCACGGTTCATTTGCCTGCCGGGGCTTTTATTTATTGGGATCCGAGGTCCAATCCTTTAAAAGAGACACGCTGCCAAACACCCGGCGCTCGCCGTTTGACTTGTGCAAATAGATATCTTCATCGGGATAATAGCAGGTGTCCTCCTTTTCAACCGTACCGATATCCAGAATAACCAGAGTGTCGTTGCCCGGATTGTAAAATTGATGAGCTATATTCTGTGCTCCGGGCTTTGAAAGAAAGTCTCCCTTTTCTACTGAAAATTCCTCATTATTTAACCTTAGCAGGCCCTTGCCCTCCAGTATAATGAAGAATTCCTCCTGCTGGGAATGGCTGTGGTACTTGGTGCTGAAAGCACCGGGGGGCACAGTATCGATATTGACATAAATTTTACGGCTGCCTGCTGCAGCGCCTAAATACTGTGTAATAAGGCCAGCCTTATCCTGCCATTTGAATTTATCATCCAGAGTGTCAATTTTCATTAGGGACATATCCGATTCTCCTCCTAAACTTCATTGCCTTTCTGTTATTTTATCAGTAATCCTGCCGGGCAAAAAGCACTATAGCCAAAGAGTAGCCAAAGAATACCCACAGAGTAACCAAAGAGTAACCAAAGAGTACCCAAAGAGTACCCAAAGAGTACCCACCAAAGTGTAGCCACAGGGTAGCCATAGAGGTTTATGTATCTTCAATATATGTAAAACCACTTGCCTGCGAAGCCGAAATGCATTACGCTAGATTTTATAGCACAGGTAAGGAGGAAAACCAATGCTTCGCTTCGACAGGCTGGTATCCGGGGGAATTATTACAAACTATAATTGCACGTCAAAATGCGGGCACTGTGTGTATGCCAGTTCTCCCAAGTGGCCCCGGGATTATATGGACGCAGAAACCGCATCACGGATTTTTAGCTTTTTGAGAGATGTTGGAGTCCATTGCGTTCATATTGGGGGAGGCGAACCCCTGCTGTATCCGGAAAAGCTTTTTATTGTTCTGGAGGAAGCCAGGAAAAAGAGGATTCAGGTGGAGTATGTTGAAACCAATTCCTCCTGGTTCTGTGATGAAGCTATAGGGGAAAACATTCTAAAAAGGCTTCAGAGCCTTG
>JAEXPO010000622.1 GCA_023446675.1 Bacillota bacterium
ATCAAATGGTGAAGCGTTGGAAAGCGGAAAATTCAAGGGAAGCATACGTCAATGGAGTAATCTTGATGACAAGGGTGATGTTCGGATAAAGGCAGTTCGGGATTATACCAAACTCAATGCCAATGGAGAGGGTGAATTAACCGGTATTGAGGTTGTAAAATAAGTGCTGTGCTTAGATTTTGTTGATCCAAATATAGCCGTCTCTTTTTCTACCTTCCCAAGCTCCGGCACTCTACGCTCCCGCATGCCGGGCGCGACTAAATAAAGGCCCTGCTTTCACCAAAGATGAAAGCAGGGCCTTTATTTAGTCACAGTATCTTTAATCTATTCCTGTGTTCTTCCATGTGTTTTACTGCTCACATGGTATTAGTGAGCACTGCCCAACACCGAGCTGCATCGCTTGCACAGGGTAGGATGCTCCTCGGTTTTGCCTACGGTATCGGAGTAGGTCCAGCAACGTTCGCACTTGTCGCCTTCGGCTACCAGTACCTCCGCCTCAAGAGCGCCGCTGTCCTTCTTCTCAAGAACCACCTGGGAGGTGATGAACACGGTAGGAAGCACCTCTTCAACAGCTTTCAGGAAATCGTAAAGAGCTCCCTGGGCCTTCAATACCACCTTAGCCTGAAGGGATTGGCCAATGAGCTTCTTGTTGCGGGCTTCCTCCAGAGCCTTGAGCACAGGCTCCCGAACCTCCAGAAGCTTATCCCACTTCTCTTCAAGGGCAGCATTGGCATATTCGGGCTTCGCTTCCGGCCAATCGTTGAGCATAACACTCTCCCCATTGTCCGTTTCCCCATGAGGAAGGTATTTCCAGATCTCCTCGCTGGTAAAGCAAAGGACCGGCGTGAGAAGCCTGGTAAGAGTATCCAGAATGATATACATAGCGGTCTGACCTGCCCGGCGGGCTTTGCTCTCGGTGCCCGAAACGTACATCCTGTCCTTGGTTACATCCAGATAGAAATTGCTCATGTCCACCACGCAGAAATGGTGAATGGAATGAAGCATAACGTGGAAGTCATATTCGGAATAGGCCTTCTCAATTTTTTCAACCAGCTGGTTCAGCTTGAGAAGAGCCCATTTGTCCAGCTCGTCCAGCTCCTCGTAGCTAACCGAGTGAGCCTTGGGATCAAAGTCCTCTATATTTCCGAGAATGAACCTGGCCGTATTGCGGATTTTCCGGTAGCTTTCGGAAAGCTGCTTCAAAATATCGTTGGAGATGCGGATATCCACCTTGTAATCGCTGGAAGCCACCCAGAGCCTTAAAATATCGGCGCCGTACTGCTTGCAGATGTCCAGGGGATCAATGCCGTTGCCCAGGGATTTGCTCATTTTCTTACCCTGCCCGTCCACCACATAGCCATGGGTAAGCACCTGCTTGTAAGGCGCTTTTCCGCGAATGGCCACAGAGGTCAGCAGGGAGGACTGGAACCAGCCTCTGTGCTGGTCGCTGCCTTCAAGGTACATATCCACAGGCCAGCCCAGATCCGGGTTGGCGTCGGCTACGGCAATATGGGAGGAGCCGGAATCGAACCATACGTCCATAATATCCGTTTCCTTGCGGAACTCCGTACCGCCGCAGGTGCATTTATAGCCTTCGGGAAGAATCTGGGAAGCCTCGTATTTATGCCATGCATTGGAGCCTTCCTTTGCAAAAAGAGTTTGAATGGCCCCAATGGTTTCGTCATTAATGATTTCCTTGCCGCAGGTCTTACAATAGAAAATGGGAATGGGCATACCCCAAATACGCTGGCGGGAAATACACCAGTCTCCTCTGTCCTCCACCATTTTTGTAATGCGGTCCTCGCCCCAGCCGGGAATCCAGCGGACATCCTTAATGGCTTCCAGGGCTTGCTTACGGAACTTGTCAATGGAAATGAACCATTGCTCCGTGGCTCTGAAAATAATGGGATCCTTGCAGCGCCAGCAGTGAGGGTATTGGTGGGCGATAACCGCTTCAGCCAATAGCGCGCCGCTCTCCTTCAGATCCTTTAAAATAGCCTTATTGGCCGCTTTGTAGTAAAGTCCCGCATAGGGGCCGGCTTCACTGGTGAGATGCCCCTTATCGTCAACAGGCACCACCAGGCCTACCTCGGGGTATTTCTTGCATACCTCAAAGTCCTCGGCACCGTGTCCGGGAGCGGTATGAACACAGCCGGTACCGGCATCCAGCGTAACGTGATCGCCTACAATAACCAGAGAATCCCTATCAAGGAAGGGGTGGCGGCATACTGCGTATTCAAGCTCGCTGCCAAGAATTTCACCTGTGAGGGTATAGTCGGAAATGCCAGCGGACTTCATAACGGTTTCAGCAAGATCCTTGGCTACAAGGTAGTATTCCTCGCCCACCTTTGCCAGGGTATAAACGAATTCGGGGTTTAAGCATACCGCAAGGTTGCCGGGGAGGGTCCAGGTGGTGGTGGTCCAGATAACCACATACACCTTGTCCAGAGAGTCCACAAGGCCCTTAAGCTTGCCCTTGTCATCCTTCATGGGGAACTTGACATAAATGGAATTGGAGTGATCCTCGGCATATTCAATTTCTGCTTCAGCCAGGGCGGTTTCACAGGAGGGGCACCAATAAACGGGACGCATGCCCTTATAAATGCATCCGTGCTTGGCCATTTCACCGAACACACCAATTTGCTTGGCCTCAAATTCGGGCTGCAGAGTAATATAGGGGTGATCCCAGTCACCCACAACGCCCAGCCGCTTAAAGGCTTCCCTTTGAACATCCAGATATTTGAGAGCAATTTCCTCGCAGGCTTCGCGGAAAACCACCGGGCCTACCTCATGGCGGTTGAGCCCCTTTTCCTTAATAGCCTTAAGCTCGGTGGGAAGGCCGTGGGTATCCCAGCCTGGAATATAGGGTGTAAAATAACCCTTCATATCGTAATAACGCATGATAATGTCCTTGAGCACCTTATTAAGAGCGGTGCCCATATGAATACCGCCGTTGGCATAGGGAGGCCCGTCATGGAGCACGAATTTCCTGCCCTTGAGGCGGTTTCTGTCCAGGCGCTTTTTATAGATGTTGGTGGACTCCCATTTTTTCAATACCTCCGGTTCCTTTTCAGGTAGACCTCCCCGCATGGGAAAATCCGTCTTCGGCAAATTCAGTGTTTTTCCGTAATCCATAGCCATAGTGAATCTTCAATCCTTTCTTTCGAACCTTCCTTTTTTGAGCCGGGGGCAATAATAATGCTTTTAATGCAATGGGCTGCTTTATCAAAAAGGACGCAAAAAAAGCCCCGTCACTGGGACGAAAGGCTTTGTTATTCCGTGGTACCACCCATATTACAGCTAAGGATGCGGTAATTCAAATACTTTCAACAACCGCAATTTCACTGTCACTCTTTCAAATGCTTCCGGTATGCCCATTAAGCTTTATGGGAACGCCTGAACGCATTAAAGGGGATAACGGCCCTTATCCGTCGCACCTTAGCGGGAATTAACTTTTTCCCTTTCAGGCTGCTGCTCCCGGCTGATCCTCGGTATTTTCCGTCCTGCGGCTTTTCACCCTCCGCCGCTCTCTTTAAGGCTTTAAGAAAATCCTACCTGTACCGATCCTCGCATGTGGCTTTATTGTTTTATATTATAAACGTAAACTTCTGTTTATAAGATTTTTCACAATCAATAGAAATTATATTCCTTTCGGGTAAAAGAAGTCAACAGCAGATGAAAAACTTCTTTAAATCGGAATTGTAAAACATTTTTCTTATCCTGATTACTTAGGCAAAAATCTTATCCAAGCACTTCTTCACCTTTGTGCCGCACGTTACTGTGAAGGTGCATCCGCTTAATAAAATTACAATTAATAATAAAAGAAACTTTTTCAAATAGATCACCTTACTTTCTGACCAGACTGTTATGGTATTATTGTACATTGTAGGGTATGCAATGCCTATTCGCTCTTTTGGAAAGGTAACTCAGCATAATGGAATTTATGATGAAAATCAGGGAAGCCACTGTTATTCAGAATATCGGTTTTGTTATTATCGGTGGAAATCGGGAAATAACAAAGGAGGATACTTCAAAATTATGTAAAACAGGCCAGGATATCATCGTAAAGTATAATGACGAAGACCTTGTTTTTAAGGTTGCGGATATCAAGCTTTCCTTTTCCATAAGCGAAAAGGTTATTATAGGTATCAGGCTTGAAGATTCAGACAGCCTGGGCAAAATAAAGGCTGGCGATTTGGTTTACAAAATCAGGCCTGAGTGAAGCCGAAGGTTTGAAAGAACGAAAACCTATGAGAGAATATAGATTAAACATAACAAAATATACTTCATAACATGAGAAAATATAAAAAGTATAAAAAGTACCCATGATAACGGGTATGTTAAAGTGATGGGTTAAAGGATATGGATTCAACAACGATTTTGGAAATGATCAGAGAACATTATCCCATAAAGGCTGTAAGCCTTAAATTTATGCGGGACGGGGGAAGCCTTTCCTATACCCTCTTTGCAGAGGACAAATGCTACTTTCTTAAAATCGTCAAGCCGGCGTTTTATGAAACAGCCCTTAACGCTGCCAATGTACATACCTATTTGCAGAATAAGGGCTTTGCCGTCCCTCCTCTTGTGCATGCCAGAAACGGGCTGCCTCACATTCTGGAAAAGGGGCCTGACGGCAACCAGATAACTCTTTTGTATGAGTTCATTGTGGGTGACGAGGTGGATCCCGAACTTGATGCGGAAAAAATCGGAGAAACACTGGGGCGGTTCCACAGTGTTATGAAGGATTATGCCGGCCCTCTTGTCAAGCGTGATAAGTTCTTTTTTATCGACAGGTATATTCAGCTTCTCCGAAAAAAACGCTATCCCCGGGCAGAGGAATTCCAGTTCTACGGGGATGCACTATGGAATAAGGTAAAGGCCCTGCCTCAAGGCTATTGCCACGGAGACATGTATCGGGGAAACATCCACAAGACTCTTGACGGTAAGCTTTTTATACTTGATCTGGATACCTCCTGCCACGCCTTTCCTATCTTTGATGCCGTCCTCATCTGCAATATGACGGATTACTTCAAGTTTAACCCTGGAGGTTACGATCAGACACGGGGTGTTTTCAAGCGCTTTTTAACAACGTATACAAAGCATTGCAGCGTGAGCCGTGCTGAGGCCGATGCCTTCTTTGACCTGATTGCCGTTTACCACTTTCAGCTTCAGGCCACAATTATTGAAATGTACGGTTTGACCTGTGTGGATGAAACCTTTTTGGATAATCAACTGGACTGGCTCTACAAATGGCGTGAGCAATGTGCTCTAAACGACTGAAAGAACAGGATGAAGGGGTACCTGCTATGGATATACTCACTACCTTTGATAAAAAGAATTATTCTCCCGACATGCCCTTTTTAACCCGGGAAGCCGTTCGGGCAATTATATATATACATAACAAAATGGCTCTTGTAAAAAGCGATAAGTACGGATATTACAAGTTTCCTGGCGGAGGTATTGAGAAGGGCGAAACGCATTTGGAAGCTCTTATCCGTGAAACCAGGGAGGAAACCGGTTTAAAGCTTAACCCTCAATCGGTAAAAGCCTATGGAATGGTAAAGGAGCTACGAAAAGACCTTTACGAAAACAAGATCTTTCAACAGATCTCCTACTATTACCTGGCAGAAGCGGAAGCTCCGGACACAAGGCAAAGCACCACAGGCTTAAATTTAGACAGCTATGAAGCCGAGGAAGGCTATCATCTGGAGCTTGTGCCCCGTAAGGAAGCTCTTTTGGCAAACGAAAGCCTGCATGATGACGTTTATTCTGATTTTTTAAATCGCGAGGCCTATGTGCTCCGTCTTTTGGGATTGAAAACAAAAGCCATGGATCGCAAGGACTGGAAGAGAATTATAAAAAGAGGGTATGTCTATGAAAGCTTTAATTCCGGCAGCTATAGCGGTGCGGTGGGGCTTCTCAGGCTTGAGGAAATCACAAGTCCGCTTACAGTGACTGTGCTGGATGAAAAAATCACACTGGTGGAACGGAACTACAAATGGCTCCAGTTCGCCTTTTCAGACAAGCCGGTGTGGCTCACTGTCATGCTTGACCATGAGAATCGCATCCTGCAATACTATTTTGACATAACCTGGGGCAATTTTATCAACTCGGAGGGCACCTCCTGGTTTTATGACCTTTATCTGGATGTGGTTATGCTGCCCGGCGGAAAAATGGTTCTCTTGGACGAGGATGAGCTTCGTGAAGCTCTGACGGAAAAGATAATCGACAGGAAGCAGTACGCTATGGCCTGCCAGACGGCCGAAGAGCTTATGAAAGCCCTCAGGGGACGGGAGAAGGAACTGGCTGATTTTTGCATGCATTTCTATAAAAAGCTGTCACTTCGGCTTCCATCTCCGCAGTAAATACATGTCCAACACCGGGATAGACTTCAAACCGGGAATTTGCCCCAATACTTTCATAAAGCGCTTCGGCATGGGGCCAGCGAAGAAGGGGCGTATCCCCAAACAGCCGGTTTACCTGGTTTGCGGCAGGGGGATCAAAGCTGTCCTCATAGGGCACGGAATCATTATTGTCCTCCCCGCCTATAAAGAAATACTGAGGAACCTCAGTAAATGCTTTCAGATTCATCCGCTCACTCACTAATGCAGGCAGGTCAGCCATCCCCACGGGATAGAGAAGGCTCTCCCCCTCATAAGCCTCAACAGGCGCAATCGGCCAACCTCCCGGCGAACCTACCGCCGCTGCGGTTACCTTTTCAGGATGAAGCAGGGTAAAGCGATTGGCAAACATAGCCGATGCGGAATAGCCAAAAAGCAGAAGCCCGTCCTCCAGGCCGGTTCCGCCTTCCATCAGCCTTTTCTGCGCATCCTCCGCCATGGCTAAAAGCTGTAAATCCAGCCGCTTTAAATCTCCCTCCGTTAAGGAAAGCGAATCCCGATCAAGCGCATGGGTATAAATCTTTTCTGTTGCTTCCCAGCGTGGAAATATAGGCATTAACAGAGGGCATTCCAGCGTGTCCGCCATGGAAGCCAGCCTTTGAACAAGGTTCCTGGCAAGGGCGTCATGGAGCGCCATGGAATCGCTGACAATGCCCGAATTATTGACGGAAACCAAAAGATGGGGCGTGGTAACTTTTTCAGGAGTATAAAGATAATAAGGCCAAGAAAATCCTTTTTCGTCATTTTCTTCTATTTTTTCAAGGCGCTCTATATCCAAATCTGAAGCGATAAAATACTCGGAGGCATCGGGAGATTCCATGCCTAAAACAGCCTTGGCTGGAAAGGCATCGTTAAAATCAAGCTCCAGTGTATATACGCCTTTATCCAGCTCAATTGACCGGTTCATTTTGAGGCGGCTTCCCTCAATTGAAACCAGATGGGTTCCCACCTCGTCGGCAACGCTCACGGAAAGGCTCCCGGCTAATAGCCGGACGTTGACATTAAACTGGTACCGACCCTTTTTAAGCACTACCAGAGTTAATCGGTCACTGTCATCTTTAAAAGGAATGGAATAAGAAAACAGCGGGAATCCTCCTGTTTCGGCCTTCATTTCCTCAAAACCCCATACCGTGCTTAAAAAAGCAGCAACAGCCAGCAAAACCCCACTGCACACCCCAGCCAGAAGTATTAAGCCTTTTTTCTTCATTTTATCCTCCGCCATGCAATTATAAGCTAAATGTTATCTTATGCCGCAGCTGAAAGCAATAAGCCTCTAAAACTTCGCTTACTCTCACCTTCTTCCTGCCGCCCTTTTATGATTAAAAGGCGAGACACGGATACAAGGGGCATTTCACTTTAATCCTTCATGCTTTATAATGGGATCCGAGCGGAACTTTAAAGCCCAGCAGCGGTTTGTTTCCAGGGAGATAAAGGAGCCTATGATACACAGGGAATTGCAGGATATTAACCCTTATGTACGGGTGTGTGCCATAACAAAAACCCATCCGGGCTGGAAGCTGGTGGACAGGATTATCTATGATCACCAGCTGGTACTTACAATAAGCGGAAGCGGCGAGACGGTTATTGACGGAAAAAGGTATAAAAGCCCTGCCGGGAGCTTTTTCCTCGTTAAGCCCGATACCCTTCACTCCTTCTATGCC
>JAEXPO010000016.1 GCA_023446675.1 Bacillota bacterium
GGATGCTGCGGCTGAGAGTAAGATATGGCACTAAAAACAACAGGGTCAGCGCAAAAATCATGGGGCTGGATTTAAAAAGCAGGAAACCGGACACCATGAAATTTATGGGTGCAACCGCCCCATGAACCAAATGAAGGGGCTGGTTGAACAGTCCTGAAGCCTGTCTTACATCCGTATTCAGCCGGGTAAACCATTCTCCCGGCGCAATCCTGTCAAACTGCTCCGGAGATATCCGCCCGGCATGGGCCATAACCCTTTCTCTTATTTTCCCCGTCCATGTAACTGCATGAGAAGCAAAAAGCGTCCATACCGTTCCATTGTATAAAAAAAGAAGGCCATTAACCAGGCCAAAATAAAGACAAACCTTAAGAAGCTCCGATACACTCCCCTGCAGCACGGCTTGAAAACCGAACATTAAGAAGGCGGCAAGGCAGGTGTTAAGCATGGCATCAAAAGGGCAGCGCATAAGCACGAGCACAGCCATGGAGCCGGCCATGCCGGTTTTCCCGAAAAGCTTTTCAAGCTCACGCCGCATAAAGCCTTCCTCCTTCCAGCCGGTAGATACGAGTGCAGGCTTCCAGTGTTTCAAGCTGGTGGGTAACATGGATAACCGCTTTATTCCGGGAAAGGTTTTTAAGCGCAGAAAGAACGGCTCTTCCGGTTTCCATATCCAGTGCGGAGGTTATTTCGTCCAAAAGGAGCACGGTCGCTTTCTTTGCCAATGCCCTGGCTATGGCAATACGCTGGGCCTGCCCGCCGGATACCTTTTCTCCCCTGTGACCCACAAAGGTATTTTCACCTTCAGGAAGCTCTGACAGCCACGGAACAAGCCTTGCAGCCTCCAAAGCTTCTTTGAGTGCTTCGTCGCTCATGGGGTGGCCGCAGGTAATGTTCTCCCTAATGCTTGCGGGGAGCAGTGGAGCATTTTGCATAACCATAGCCACATGGCGCCGGATAGAAGCTGGCCTGCTTTCGCCTTCCACCTCCACCCTTCCTTCAAGAGGAGAGTACAGACCTGCGGCTAATTTCAGCAAAGTGCTTTTGCCTTCCCCGCTGGCTCCTATAATGCCTATGTATTCACCCGCTCCAACACTGAGCTGAATATCCTTAAAAACAGTCTTTTCCCCATAGGAAAAGCTTACGCCTTCCATAATAATGCCCATTCAGTACCTCCGTCCTTTCTCAAGCAAAACAGCCTTTTCAATACGCTTCAAATTGGCTGAAAAGCCTCTGAAAGCCGTCAGTCTTCCAGGCAGGTTCATGAAAACACCGGATACATTTCCTGATAAATTTATAAAGAGATACCATGCACCAAAGGCCATCTCCCCTTGAATAACCCGATAGCCGCCATACAGAAAAAGAAGCAGCAGAGGCCAAAATGAAAAAACCGCGGAAAGGGACATCAAACGGGCCCGTGTCTTTTCCTCGGCCCGGCTCATAGCGGACCAGCCGTCAAGCTGCTTCCGGTAGCCCTTCATAACCAGGGGAAGGGCATCAAATATTTTCAACAGGGGAAATAGCCTTATAAAGGTATCCGCATGGGCATTTATACCGGCATTCGCCTGCTGTCCTCCGGTTACAGCCTTTGAAATGGTTTTGCTGGATATAACGGAATAGATCAGAAGCAAGGGTATGGGAAGATGGGCGACCAGAGCCAGGCTTGAATCCAGTGAGAAGAGCCAGGTTAAATAAAGAAGGGACCGCAAAAGATCCTCGGCAAGGGGAAAAAGATTGGCATTTAGATACGCCGATACCTCCGACAGCTCGTTTATCATTCCGGATAAAAGCTCGCCTCTGTTTTTGGGTCCCTGCTCTCCGGCTTTATCCGATACAAGATATGCGGCATAACCCATTCGCAGATCATGGGTAAAATTTTCGCAGGTAACACCTGAAAGCAGCGTGAACAGGCCGGTAAAAGCTGAAACGGCAAAAATGGCGAATACCGCCGATAAAATAAGCGCCGGGGAAAAGAAAGCCTTTTCGTTCAATTGGTTTATAAAAATGGCCAGCCGGGAATTCCACCACAAGGAAGCTCCTATGGACAGGAGGCTTGCCCCAAGCGTAAGCATAACCCAGCCTATCCTGTTTTGAACCAGTCTCCCCATGACAATCATACCTCCACCCCTTTCAGGAGCAAGTATAAACCATGTCCCAGGGACAGAGTCAAGAAGACTGTTGGCAATTTTAAGGCCTCGTGCTACACTGATGAGGTAATCTTTCCGCAATTTGAAACACAGAAAGAAATAATACATTGTGAGGCAAAACAGATGCGTATACTAGTGAAATTCTGGCCTTTTATCCTCCTGGTAATTTCCAACATTTTTATGACCTTTGCCTGGTACGGCAATCTTAAATTCAAAGGCAGCAATACCCCTTTGCCTCTCATTATTCTCATGAGCTGGGGTATTGCTTTTTTTGAGTACTGCTTTATGATACCGGCCAACAGACTGGCCTCGAGAGATTTTGAGACCGCACAGCTCAAAATTATTCAGGAAGCCATTACCCTGGTGGTCTTCGGTTTCTTTTCAGTCCTTTACCTAAAGGAAGCCTTCCGTTGGAACTATGTTCTTTCATTTCTTTGCATAGTTGGTGCGGTATTTTTTGCTTTCAAAAAGTTTTAGAGGGAACCCTTTCCATAATCTCCTTTTGAAGCTCCGAAAGGAGTGCTTTAATGGCTGAGAGAGCTTCATTGACCGGTACTTTGTGATTGTGCCTTTTATCCCTGGTAACAATTTCACAAACACCCTCCTCATGGTTGCGGGGGCTTACCACCACACGTACGGGTACCCCCAGAAGATCGGCATCGGAGAACATGACTCCGGCTCTTACCGCCCTGTCGTCGTACACAACTTCAATTCCCCGACTCCCCAAATCCTCATACAGCGTATCGGCGAAGGCCTTCAGCTTTGGATCATCAGCGCGGACACAGCAGAGGTGCACATGCCAGGGGGCAATGGACACCGGCCAGACAGGGCCAAATCCATCATGGCGGGCTTCGCAGACCGAGGCTGCAAGCCTTCCTACACCTATGCCATAGCAGCCCATGACAGGGTGATGAGCATCGCCGCTTTGGTCGGTATAAAGCATGTTCATGGCTTTGGAATACTTCGTTCCGAGTTGAAAAATATTACCTACTTCAATACCTCGGGACAGTGAAACAGAGGGCTTCCCGCATTTAGGGCAGATGCCTCCGTTTTTTATTTTGGCCAGATCCACATAGTCCACAGGCCCAATATCCCTTTCAATCCAAAGTCCTGTATAGTGGTGCTCCGGGATGTTGGCGCCACAGGATAAATTCCGGGCATCCAAAAGAGAGCGGTCATAGATAACCGTATAATGGCCCTTCAAGCCATAGGGACCGATAAATCCCGGCAACAGGCCGCTTTCCTCGGTTATAACCCCAGGGTGAACCTCTTTTCCCAAATGGCGGGTGAGCTTGGTTTCATTGACATCCAGATCGCCTCTTATAAATACCAGTACAAACCCCTCGTCCCCGGTCTGATACACAACCGCCTTGCAGGAGCTTTCCAGCGGTGTATCCAAAAATCCGCAAATGTCTTCAATGGTATGAATATCCGGCGTGTAAACGCGCATCAGCTCCTGCGCCTCAGCATCGTCCTCATTAAACGTAATGCACTCGGCAGCCTCCACATTGGCGCTGTAGCCGCATTGACTGCAAAGGGCAATGGAATCCTCCCCCACCGGAGTTAAGAGCATGAATTCATGAGAAATATTACCTCCCATCATGCCTGAATCGGACTTGACATTGACGACCTCCGGAATTCCGGCCCTGGCAAAGATTCGTTCATAGGCCCTGAAACACCGATCGTAATAAGCTTCCAGATCCTCCTGGGAGGTATGAAAGGAATAAGCGTCCTTCATGGTAAATTCTCTGACACGGATGAGCCCTCCCCTTGGACGGGCTTCATCACGAAATTTCGTCTGGATTTGATATATCATAAAGGGATACCGGGAGTAGCTTTGTCCGTATTCACGAACAAGGTGC
>JAEXPO010000231.1 GCA_023446675.1 Bacillota bacterium
AAGTAGCTGCACTAAAGGGAGGCAAAATGATTGGGGCATTTATTGTTATCGGGATTTTTATAATCCTCTTGGCAATGGCAAATGGGTATGTGGGACTGAAAACGCCAATTCTTTAAGACTACGATAAGCAAAATAGAACTATTGTTACCGTAACGGGAATAAAAAAAACCGTTGTTGTGGCAGCCGATACGCCATGCCCCAACAAAATAGAGTAGCCAGACGGCGGTTTTGAGAAATAAAATCAAAGCCATCGCCTTTCTCTGCAAAAGATGTAATTGCAGGGTGTGATAGGTGCGCTTTCTTACATTATGGCGACTTTGGGATTGGAGGTTTTCCATGTATCCGAAGTCGCTTTTCTGTGTTCATGAGGAGCTGTCACCCCCGCCAAAAGGTTGAGATTACCTACAACAACATAGGTGCGGTTGACCGCCTTGCATTAAAGGGCTTGGCTTTTATTTCGCGGACGGATTGTCCCTCCACCAGCTTAGCGGGTATTAAACGGTGAACAGGCGGAAGAATCGCCCTGTTTTTACTTATGAGCTCACTGAGAATATCCACTGCCGTTTCACCAATGAGATCTTCATTCTGCCGGATATGGGTAAAAAATGGCATTCCGTGTCCGGGAAGCACATTATCGAAGCAAACAACAGAAAGGTCCTCCGGCACCCTTTTCCCTAACTGCTCTAAGGCGATCTGGATCTGGAGCGCAATACCGTACTCCGTGGCGAATAGAGCCGTAATATCCTGGTTTTCCTCCAGAAAAACCTTTATTTTATTAATCTCCTCCTGAGCCATTGTTCCATCACCGTGAAAAGGCAGGGTATATTGAAGGGAGGAGAGCTTGTTTTTGGGGTTAAAGGGAATTCCCCTGGCCTCGTGAGCGCGCCGGAAGCCCTCAATCCGGGCTGGAATGCTCATGGCCCGGTTTTCAAGTGCCGAGATAACCCCAAGAGTCACATGCCCTTTATCAAAGAGATACCGGGTTGCTTCCTCTGCGGCCGCCACATTATCCGAACCCGCAAAAGAGGCAGGAAGCCCTTTAAGATGGCGATCCAGAAAAACGGTCGGGAAGCCTTCCACCACCATTTTCAGAATTTCCGCGTTGTAATGCTCACCATGGGCAGGCATGATGATAATACCCTCCACGCCAAGATCCAGAAGCTTGTCGATAACCGCTTCCTCAACGTTCTGATCCCCATGGGAACGCTTGATGCAAAGATGAAACCCCAGCTCCGACACCCGGCGTTCAATGGCGCTTAGCATCTGAGGACCGAAATTGCCTCCAAAGCCCTCCATAATAAGCCCTATCATGCGGTTTTGGCCGTTTCTGCCCAAGCCGCCCTCCCTTAAAAGCTCCTCCGGGTTTTTATCTCCCAGCTGCACAAAGCTCCCCAGCCCCGGTCTTCTGATAATCAGCCCTTTTTCCGCAAGCATATTCATGGCCTTTTTTGTCGTAATACGGCTTACGTTGAAGCGCTCCGCCAGCTCCATTTCAGAGGGCAGACGGTCGCCGTCCCTTATGGTGCCGTTTTTGATGTCACCGATGAGATCCTCATATATTTTAAGATAAAGATGCTGGTTTTGTACCATAAAGCCCATGTTCCTTCCGTTAAAAGCGCTGCGAGAGCCGGATGCCCTAAAATGGCAGGCATAAAATGCAAATGATATATTAGTATATACCATTTGGAGAAGTTGAGCAAATGGTACCCATTAACAGCTATAATTCGGAATATAACCTGATTGAGGCATGAACATCTATAGCTGAAGGTTCTATTGACACTACTTTAGGGCTGAAATAAACTATCCCTGAATCAGCTATTATGCCCTGCCCAATGTCAGCCCTGTTATTCGGGGCCGAATTGCTTGAAATGGGGCAAACGGAGGAACCATGTGTTCATTTGAGATCCGCCCGGAACGGCCTGAGGAATACCGGGAGGTTGAAGAGCTTACCAGGGAGGCCTTTTGGGGACTTAACCATCCCGATTGTGACGAACACCTGCTGGCACACAAGCTGCGAAAAAGCCCCGGCTTTGTACCCGAGCTTGATTTGGTTGCGCTGGATAACGGAAAAATAATCGGCAATGTCATGTTTTCACTTGGCAAGGTCGTGGACGATGAAGGAAAAGAAACTCAGGTATTAAACTTCGGCCCCTTAAGCGTTTTACCGGATTATCAGAACAAGGGTGTGGGCAAAGCCCTTTTAAAGCATGCCATCGCAAAGGCCGGGGAGCTGGGGTATCGGGGAATTTTGTTTTTCGGACATCCCGACTATTATCCCCGTCTGGGCTTCAGCCGGGCTGCGGAATTTGGTATTACCACCCATAGAGGGGCAAGCTTTGACGCCTTTATGGCCATGCCTCTATATGACAACGCTTTTGAAGGCGTTACGGGCCGGTATTACGAGGATGAAGCCTTTGATCTTGATCCCGGAGAGGTCGCTGAGTTTGATAAGCAATTTCCCAAAAAGGATAAACGGGTGCTTACACCGGCGGACGAACTTGTAAGTCGGCTAAATACCCTTGCCCAAAATACCTTGAGGGAAAAAAATATAAAAAATCTGGCGGTTCTCAGACGTTACAGCCAGCGGGAAATTTCCTCATGGCCGGGACTAAATGAAGAAGCCGTCCAGCTTATACGCACCGCCTTAAAGGCAGACGGATTCCGTTGGGGCGAATAAGGGGAGTTTATTCGCTCCTCTTTTTCCTGCCTGTAAGCAGAAAACCCACAAGGATGGCTCCCAGCGGGAGAATACAATGCCAGTGACTTAAAATAAAATCCATTTCAATCTGCCTTTCTAACTATAACTTCCGTATAGCTTCCGTTTTAAATAAGCTTGCCTTTATAAACTTCTATTCTTTTAAGTTGTCAGTGGCAGCTGGCGCCGCTGCCGCCTGTGCCTTCAAACAGGCTGGCCGGCCAGATAAGGGTTTCAAATTCAGAGACTTCCTTCTTTATAGCCCCCTCATCAATGTCCTTTAAATTGTCCACCACCTTCACATAGCCATAGAAGGTATTGTTTTCATTGGAAAAATCAAAATCCGCTGTCGGGTAAAGCCCTAAAACGTTTTCACCCGAATCAAAGACAAGCTGGGTGGAATAGGCGGGCACCACTATCGTCTGATTTTCTGTTTTCGTGGAGGTATTGTTAATAATCCACTGGGTTTCTATCCCTGACTGAACCACAATAATGGCCGGACTATAGCCCTCGTCTGTCAGATTGACGGTTACCGTTTGAGTGCCGTCATTTTCAAGAACAGCCACCGCCAGCTCATCAGCAGGAATTTTTACATTGGCCGAAACAGGCTCATCGCTGCCGTCAAGCTGAGGGATAAGGGAAGTCGGAGAATCCTCCCCTTCCTCTGATGTACCGCCCTGAGAGGCAGCTCCCGGCTCCACAACGGTAATGGTGCTTCGAATCATACCCATCCAGCAGCTGTAGCTGAAGCGGCCCGTTTTGGAAGGCGTAAACTCAATGACATTGTCCCCTGTCTTTAGGGTATATTCAACCTTGTACTCGGGAATAACCAATCGGTTATTGCAGCCGTTAATGCTGCCCTGAGGCGCATTGAGATTCCATTTTACCGGGGTTCCCGCCTGAACCGTAATGGCCGGATAGCGCCCGGAGTTCAATGAGCTGTTAATAATTTGATAACCGTCCTCAATGACAATTTCGTTTGATGCCCCGTTCCCCTTATCCCCGCTCTGGGCATAGCTGGAGGAAAGGTTTAATATAAAGTTGGATAAGCCCGAGAGGCTTAGTCCGTTGGAAAACATGGATATGCCCAAAACCACAACGAGGACAGCGCCCACTGTCATGACCTTGTTGGTGAATTTTTTGCTTAAAAGGGTGCTTAAGGCTCCCAGGCCGAACATCAGGGGAACTGTTCCCAGACTGAAAAGAAGCATGGACAAAGCACCTTTAACCGGACTTCCCGTTGAAAGGGCGTAAAGCTGCATGGCCTGAAGGGGGCCGCAAGGCATTAAACCGTTTAGAAGGCCTATGACAAGTGGGCTGTTGCTGCCGTTTTTACCTGCGTGAACCCTCTTGGCTACAAAAGCGGGCATCCTGGGATTGAATTTACGCAGCCACGGAAAAATCCCCAGCATATTGATTCCCATAATGACCATGAACACGCCGGCTAAAAGCTGGATTCCGCCTTTAACGCCGTTGGAGAGGCTGGCAACGGAGCCAAAGGCTCCCACCAGGGCACCTACCAGGGTATAAGAGATAACCCGGCCCAAATTATACAGAAGGCTGGGTCTTAAGGCTGTTTTTGCACCTGTCCCCGCCTTTGCGTCCTTGGGCATGCACTGGGACAGGTTGATTCCGCCGCACATAGCCACACAGTGAACAGAGGTAAGAAGGCCGATAACAAAAAGCATTCCGTAGCCCATACCCTCCTCGGCCACAGGAAAGGCATTAAAAAGCTCCAGAACGCCAAACTGCTTCAACAGCATGCCAATGGAAAAGAGAATAATCAGAATACCCAAAGCCCGCTTGGCGCCAGAGCCCTGCTGCCCTTCTTCAAGCACCTGATAATCCAGCTTTTCGATTATTCCATTTATTTCCTTAAGAGTAAGAAGATCCGGATCGTAGGTGATAACAGCCGTGCCGTTGTTATAGCTCACCTGAACACCCTGTACGCCCTTGGTATTTCTTAGTTTTTTTTCAATTTTATTCTGACAGCTGACACAGGTCATGCCGCCAATTTGCAGCTTGACCGTTTTGGTACCTGACTCCATAAATAAAACCGCCGCCTTTTCACACATTGTTACATTTCAGCTTTTCTTTATGGAATCATTTTAGCGGACAGATTTGTAGAAATTATAGAGATGGTTCCGCTGCTTCAAAGATACCTTCTATTTCCACCGTCACATCCAGTGGAAGCTGATTGGTTCCCACAGCCATACGTGCGGGGCTTCCCTGTGCCCCAAAAAGGGAAATGAGAAGGCCGGACGCCCCATTGGCAACCAGATGCTGTTCTGTAAAGCCCACCACACTGTTTACCACAACATAAATTCTTACCACCTGTTTTATTTTGTCCAGATCCCCAAGATAGTCTTTAAGAGCCGCCAGCATATTGAGGATGCAAAGACGGGCCGCTTCCTGGCCGTAGGCAATATCCCGCTCTCCTCCCACTTTCCCGGTGTATTTAGGCACACCGTTAACCCATGGAATTTGTCCTGAAACATACAAAACATTTCCCACCTGCTTTACAGGGGTATATAAGGCTCCGGGAGGCGACATTTCAGGCAGGGTATAGCCAAGCCCGGTTAATTTGGTTTCTATAAGCATAAAGGGTTTCCCTCCTATCAGCACTTTCTTTTCAATTCGTCCTTTTAATGATTTACCACTCCATACTTCCAACCCGGTGGCAGGCGACCAGATGGCCTTTTCCCCCATCCTTAAGCGGTGGCGTCTGCTCGGAGCAGATTTGCCGCGCAAAGGGACACCTGGCAAAGAATCGGCAGCCCGGGGGCGGATTAATGGGGCTGGGCACTTCACCGTAAATAATGT
>JAEXPO010000130.1 GCA_023446675.1 Bacillota bacterium
GGCTCGCACTGTCCTGCGCCCGTTAATGTAAAGCTGCCGGGTCTGTGTGTCCATACCCGTATAAACCCGGTAAAGCCCGGTGGCGGGGTCATACAGCTCCCAGCCCTCAAGCCTTCTTCCTCCTGAAATCGCCGCCTTTTCGCCGGGATAGGATTTAAAAAGAAGACGTGTGTTTTCCTGTCCTTCAAAGGGTTCAAAGCATAAGGTGGACCGCCTTAAGGGGTAGGTATTCTCTCCGTTTTGAAAAATATTGAAGAGCTCTACGTTTTCGGTGGTATAAGAGGGCTTGTAAACGCCCTCCCTCAGGATAACCGTAATCCGGCCCCCGTTTTGGGAAGCAAGCTCCCTTGCCTTTATAAATGCTGCCTCCAGGGTTTGCAAAGGGCTTTCAAAGCTCCCCGCACCCTTGTCGCTTCCGTTTTTAGTACTTACATATATTTCCACGTTCAATTGCTTTGCTTTCTCAAGCTGCTCCATAGCTGCATCCTTTCCTTCCCTCACTCCGAACCGGCAGATACGCTTTTATAAATCCGGATATCGTCAACCGCCAGCTCACCGGCCACCGTTACCTCATTGCCGAACCGTATTTGATCGATTTCAGGACTGGCGGCCCGGAAATTCTCCTGGCTCAAAAGGAGCGCGTTGTCAATGAACAGATCGAATTTCTGAGTAAAGGTGTTTACTACCATTTTCACGCTGTACCATTGATTGGTGTTAAAGGGGTAGAGCACGGAAACATTGCCGCCGCCCTTGTTGTTAACGAAATTCCCGTCCATCATCCCCAGGGTAATGGCAAAATCCGAGGAGGCTCCCGCAAGGTAGGGCGCCAGGCGGAACCCCTGGGAGGAGGTGGACCTTATTTTGTATTCCAGGGTGATTTCGCCGTAGGAACCTTTGAAGAACCTGTAGGAAACAACCGCCGTGCCGCCGCCGATACCGGTGCTGTCCAGCGCCATATACCGGTTTCCGGTTTCCTCGGCCACCCTTACCAGTCCTCCGGTTTGCACCTTGTTCCATTCGGTCATATTTCCGCCTGTAACGTATTCTTCAAAGTCGTCGTACAAAAGGTATTCCCCCTCCTGCGGATCTTCGGGGCGAACCGGGGGCAGAATGTCGGCGTAGGCCGGCTCAATGCCTGCCGCGCTTTTTATACTCTCTGCCGCCGTGGGCCAGCTGCCGTCGGTGACATAAACCGTGTTTTCAAGCATGCCCGCCTGTGCCGCGGCCCCCAGGCTGTCGGTGAAGTTGCCGTCGGCCAGAACATTTCCCTTTGCGCCGTTGGCCATAAAGAACTTCTGGACATTTTCAATCACGTTTCCGTTGGCACGCCAGTCGGAGGATCCCTGATCGAAGTACAGGGCACCGTGGTAATTAGGGATATTTTTGATGTAGTTATTCACAACATAGGACACACCGTCGCTTCCCGAGGAGCTGCCCACCACATAAAACGCTCCGCCGTCGTGAAGGGTTGTCATGCAGTTATTTATGATATTGTAGGCAATGAGGTTGTTTTTAGTAGCATTGGCGGGAACAACGGACCATCCCCAGCCGATATGGATGGCGCTGTAGGGCAGGTTTTCAAACTCATTGTGCACAATTTTCAGGGTGTCGGGATAAGCCGCGCTGACACCGGCCCCTGCCATGTACTCCACGGCCACGTGGTGGATATAATTGTTTGAAACCGTTATGTTTTTAAGCAGGTATTTGGGATCCGAGGGGTAGCGGTTGTTGATGTCGTTCATATCCACTTCTCCTATTTGAACGCCGCTTCCCGATATGTCAAAGAACTCATTGCCCACTATGTCAATGTTCTGGCTTCCCTTAAGAATGTTCAGCCCTGTTGCGCCAAGCCCTGTAAAGCGGTTGCGCTCAAAGCGGACGGATTTTCCGGAGGAAAGAACCACCGCCGCGTCGATAATAAATTCCTGCTTGTAGGTATTTCCCGGAAGGGCGGGCTCCCGCACGTAATTGGCCTGCACATCGGAATGCCCCACGTTAGTGCTGGGCCTGAGCCAGCCTGCGTAGCTGAAGGTAATGCCTTCAAAAGCCAGATCGTGAACCGGGCTGTCTTCATTTTCGCCTTTTACGGTTAAAAGCTCCGTTAATACGGGTACCGTAACCTGAACCTGGGACATGTCCTCCTCCACCAGGGGCATGTAGTAAAAATAATCCCCTGTTTTGTCCAGATACCATTCTCCGGGCTCATCCAAAAGCTCCAGGGCGTTTTCAATATACCAGGGCACGGTAGGAGCCGTGCTGCCCTTGTCCCGTCCATAGGACCAGCCGGGCTGATCCATAACCAGGGTTGCCGTATTGCCCGAAACGCTGATGGTATCCACGCTGTAGCGAGGGCTGGTCCATCTTTCCTTGTAAACAAGCTCGATGTCGTCAATATTCTGCCATTGAGCCATTTCCGTCATGGAGGTGGTATGTCCTGTCTCATTAAAGGTGGCATTGGGAAGGCCCTCTTCACTTCTGGCGCGGACAGCCCTTCTGCCGTCCACATAGAGCTGGCGGGTATCAAGCCCGTTGGCAGGAGCCCTGTAAATATTGGTCTGCTCATCGAACAGCACCCAACCGGTGATTGCCTCTCCTCCGCTGAGAACCGGCACCTCATTGGGGTAGGCACGGTACACCACCTGAAAGCTCTTGGTTCCCGAGTCCCTTTCATCCAGCTCCAGGGTTTGGGAGAGCTTGTGTGTGCCGCCTCTTAAGTACACGTAAATATTTCCGGTCATTGAACCGTTTATGGCTCTTACTGCATCTTTCGCGGCAGCGACGGATTTAAAGGGAGCAGCCTCCGAGCCCGTACCCCCGTCGTTTCCGTTTACCGGATCCACATAAAAAGCAGCCTGGGTTCCGGAAGGCAGATAGAAAAAGCTCTTTGTGGTTATGTCACCGGTATTCCCGCCTCTTACAGCCACTACCTTTAAAAGCGTATCCGAAAGGGGCAGGGTAACAGCCGCCTTGCCGGCGCTTATCAGGGTTCCGTTTTCTGCCGTGCCTGAAGCGGCGTTATACAGGGGCTGCGAGCCGTCGGTGGTGTATAGGAGGGCGTCGGCGTAGAGTGCGCTGATGTCAATAGACTTTTCACCATGGAAATAGGCCTGGTGGTAGCTTAAAGGGTCCTCGATAACCGGCGTGTTTGGAAGGGCCGTGTAGGTTCGCTGGAGGCTGGCGGTTTCCACCCCTCCCGTATAGGCCACCGCTTTCAGCGGGGTGGTGTTACGGAGGGTAAGAGTGGTTCCGAAAGCACCATTTCCTAAAAGCGCTTCTCCGTTTGACGGGCCGGGAACCGTTCCGTCCAGGGTATAGTAGATGGTTTCGGCTCCCACAACCGAAAGCTCAACCTCAACTGTTTCACTTTGAAAGGATAGGTTTTCCGTAGCGCTTAAAACGGCCGGAGGCGTACCGGTTAAAGCGTAAGCCTCTTTGTAGACGGTAAGCTCCGTTTCAACACCTGTTCTTTCGCTTGTGAACACAGGAAGGAGGGACACCCTGTATACCTTGTCCAGGTCTGCGGGCAGGGTCACAGCCTCATCCCCGGCTCCCTCATAGCTGTATAGAACCGACGGAGTGTTGTCGGTTACATTGGTGTAATAAATACGGTAACCGGAAAGCCTTTCCGGTGTTTCAGGCACATCAACCACAAGGCTTCCCCCCTGTGCCGTTACTTCAAAGCTTTTGCGCCCGCTTTCCTCCGCAAGGGTGTTAAAAAGGAAATTGTCGTACAGGGTTGTGATATTGGCAAAGGAAAACAAGCCCACAAAGCCTGTGTCCGTATAGCCGCCGAGGGTATCCAGGCTTTCATAGGAGACGATGGGCTCCGAAGCATCGTTGATATAGGCTTCCACCCTGTTTCCCTCAACGCGGATTTTCACCCGGAAGCTATCCCAGGGAACCTGGCTTGCCGTAATGGCAGGCCCTCCCTTTGAGCTTATGGCAAGCCTGTCTGTGAGCCTTGTGGTGCCGTTTAGAAACGCCATAGCCGCCCCGGTATCCATATAAACCTTGTTATGCACCCCCCAGCCGTTGGACCAGCCCGTTTTCTGGAACTGGAAGCCGAAATTTCCGCTGGTGGTGAAGCCCGCCAGTGTGACGTCAAAGGACACCTCAAAGTTTTTGAATTGGGTATCCGGGTTGGTTGTAAAGCCGTAATCGAATACACCGATGGTGGAAGCGGTGGCAGGACCGAATTTAAGCTGCCCGTTTTCCAAGGTGACATTGGCCGTGTCGCCGGAGAACTTCCAGCTGTTTACAGTGCCGTCATTGTACACGGCGTTGGAGAGGGTACCGGAATTAAAGTCCAGCAAATAGGCCTCATGCCCCTCAAAAAGAGAAGCACCGGTCTCTCCGTATGAAGGAGCCGACAGGCTTGTAAAGGTGAGGATGGCTGCCGCAAGGACAGCCAGGAAAAAAAGCATGACCGTTTTTTTCATAGTGTTCCTTCCTCCTTTAAATTCAGGGCTTTAAGCCCGTTTTACCTGCGTGAAGTTCAACTGGCAGAGCCTTAAGTTAATTGAGCGACAGGCATAAACCTCACGGCGTGGCGCTCCAACTCACTCCTTCACCGCACCCAGCATAACACCCTTTACAAAGTACTTTTGTACAAAGGGGTATACCGCCACAATGGGAAGGGTGGATACAATGAGGGTGGCTGCCTTGGTAGCCTCCGGCGTAACCCGCGGAACCCCCGCTCCCGAGGTATCCCCCTGCATGGCCCTGTCCACAGCCATTTGCATAATGAGCTCCGACTCCTTTAAAATGCGGTAGAGAATAAATTGCAGAGTATGGTATTTCTGCTTCTGGACAAACATGAGGGTTGTGGTCCAGTCATTCCAGTGCATCACGGCCAGCCACAGGGAAATGGTTGCTATAACGGGCATGGAAAGGGGCAGATAGATTCTGAAAAGGATCTGGTAGGTGTTGGCCCCGTCCAGCATGGCCGATTCCTCAAGACTTGCAGGTATGGTATAGAGATAGGACCGGATAACGATCATGTTGTAAAAGGAAAACGCAACCGGGATGATATACACCCAGAAATTATTTATAAGATGAAGCTCCTTGTATAGCATAAAGGTGGGGATAAGTCCGCCGCTTATAAAGGTGGGGATAATGAGCATGGTTATGAAAAAACCGCGGCCTGGCAGCTCCTTTTTTGAAAGAGCATAAGCGGCTGCCAGGGTAAAAAACAGGCCTGTCGCCGTTCCCAGAATAACCCGGAGCACCGTAACCACTATGGCCGAATGAAAAGCCCCGTTGGTTAATACGGTGATGTAATTCTCCAGTGTGAAAACCCTGGGAAACAGGGTAATTCCCCCTCTTGCCGTGTCGGCTCCGTCGTTTAGAGAAACAGCAAGCTGATTAACATAAGGGTAGAGAAACACAATGCACAAAAGGCTCATAAACAGGATATTGGCTATTCCAAAGGCTCTTTCGCCCAAGCTTCTTTTCATGACAAAATAAAACCTCGCTTTCAAATGCAGGATGCTATTGCTTAGAATGGCTATTGTTAAGGGTTTACCAGATACCGATATTGCTTAATTTCTTGGAGATTTTATTTACTAAATACATAATAATAAAGGAAACCACGCCCTGCATAAGTCCGAAGGCCGTTGAAAGGGAAAAATTGCCCTGCTGGAGACCGTACTTGTAAACAATGGTATTAATAACCTCGGTCTGCTGCTGGGTGTAGAGGTTTTGAAAGCCGATAATCTGCTCGAAATTGGCGTTTAGGATGCCACCGGCCGACAGAATGAACAGAATCATGGCGGTGGGAAGAATTCCCGGAAGGGTAATGTAAAAAACCTGCTTAAGCCTGCTGCAGCCGTCCATGACCGAGGCCTCGTAAAGCTGGGGATCAATGCCGGAAATAGCGGCAAGATACACGATGGTGCCCCAGCCGATTTCCTTGTAAACGCTGGAAAAGAAGATGACGCCCAGAAAGGAGTCCGGATCCATCAGGATATTGATGCGCTCCGCCTCCGGGCCCAGAAGGTAAAGCCGTAAATCGTTAAAGGAGCCGTAAAGCG
>JAEXPO010000151.1 GCA_023446675.1 Bacillota bacterium
ATACCATGCTTCCTATCCCCCGTTCTTTTCCCCAAAAATTTTCATAGCTTTTGAATCCTAATTATATCACAAGATCCGACGGCTCCGACCTTATAAAAAGCAGGATGTTTTCCTTAAAAGGCTTGAAATTCCCATGTGTTTGCCCTTAAAGAATCACCGGACGCTATTTTAGGCCGGCCATAAAAGGTGTATAATAGACTGAAAAACTCTAAGGAGGAGCCCATGTTTATCTCGGAAAGAATGAATGGCCTTCACTCGGCTATTTTTACCGATCTGGAAATAAAAAAACAGGAGCTAAAGGAACGCGGCCGGGAGGTATTCGATTTCGGTACGGGAACACCGGATATTCCCCCTGCTCCCCATATTGTCAAAGCCCTGGAGGAAGCCGCAGGACGCTATGACGACTATAAATATGCCATACGGGATCTGCCCGAGCTTACCCATTCCGTCATTGACTGGTATAAAAGCCGGTATGGCGTTACCCTTGAAAAGGATGAGGTTATGAGCCTTTCCGGCTCTCAGGACGGCCTTGCCCATGTGGCCTTAACCCTGGCCAACTGGGAGGATACGGTGCTTGTTCCCGATCCCTGCTACCCTATTTTCTGGATAGGCCCCTCTCTGGCCTGTAAGAACATTGTCAAAATGCCTCTATTAAAGGAAAATAAATTCCTCATTGATCTGGATGCCATTCCTCCGTCAGTTGCCCACGCTGCCCGGATGATGGTGGTATCCTATCCCAATAATCCTGTAACCGCTATTGCGCCGGACAGCTTTTATGAAAAGCTTATCTGGTTTGCAAAGAAGTACGAAATCGCGGTCATTCACGACAATGCCTACAGTGAGCTGGTTTACGACAACCGCCAGGGTGTCAGCTTTTTAAGCTATCCCGGCGCCAAGGATGTGGGTATTGAGTTTAATTCCCTGTCCAAGTCCTATAATATGACAGGCTGCCGCATTGCCTTTGCACTGGGAAACAAGGAAATCATCAAGCAGCTTAAGACCCTTAAATCCCACCTGGACTACGGCATTTTCCTGCCTGTTCAGAAGGCGGCCATCGCCGCTCTTACCGGCCCTCAGGACAGTCTTAAAAACACTGTTCTGGATTACTGGAAGCGAAGAGACTTTCTCGTTGACCGCTTAAACGGCATTGGCTGGAAAATGGACAAGCCCCCGGCCACCATGTTTGTCTGGGCCCCTGTCCCCGAAGGCTTCAAAACCTCCATGGACTTTACCCTGGAGCTTCTTGACAAGGCCGGAGTTGTTGTGGTTCCCGGAAGCAGCTTTGGTGAAAGCGGCGAGGGCTTCGTGCGCCTGGCGCTGGTACAGTCCATTGAGCGTATGGGCCAAGCGGTGGATCTCATTGAGAAAAGCGGCGTCCTATAAAAGGTCCAGTCCCTTCAGTACAAAATAAAGGATAACCATATCCATCACAAATAAAGCAGGAATCCCCGCCATAAAGGCGGGGTGCTTTGTTTTATGGCGAAAAGACAGCATGGCGGTGAAAATACCAGGCCCACCGCCTATTGCCGCCAGAAGGAACAGTGTTCTCTCAGGCACACGCCATTTGCGGGTCCGCGCGGCCTTTTTATCATGAGCGGTGACGCCAAAGCCCACCAGGTTAATAACAAGGACATACAAGGCAAAAAAGAGAATTAATGGCTGACCCATAAGTTTGGTTATCATGGCTGTGCCCTCCCTAAGGAATTATTATAGCACAGACATCCTGGTACAGGCATCCGCCTTAAGCTTAGGTCAGCCGGGCGAATAAATCGTTGAATATACGATCCCTGTTAAGATGATAGGCTGTCTTTATGAAATGACGGCCCTGATCCGTGCTCCAGGTCAGCTGATCCGTCAGTATCGGGCTGTGAACCACATGGGTTGAGATCCAGTCCGGATTGATGAGGTAGGCCACAGGCGCGATATCCCAGATTACCTTGGAATTAAGCCCATGCTCCCTGCAGTAGTCCCTTGTAATTTGGCTTAGATAGTCTCCCGCCGCGCTTTTCCCTTCAAGAAAGCGCTCCAGCTCCACCGGCAGGGTAATAAGATGGGATACCACATTTTTACAGGGAAAAAGAATAAAAGGCACGCCGCTGTCCAGAACAACCCGGACTGCCGCCACATCCTGCATCAGGTTAAATTCCTTTGCCGTAGGCCAGCTAAGGGCATTGCCCCCCAGCCACAACACCACTATTTTTTCAATAATCCGGGGCTCCATAAGAATGGCTGAGGCAATATTGGTGATGGCACCCACCGCCGCCACGTAAAGAGGCTCCTTAGAGGCCATGGCCCTTTTAACCAGATCCCTTGCAGCCTCACTGTCACAGGGCGTTTCACTGTCCCTAAGATAGCTCTGGGAGCCTTTCAGCACAAAGCCATCTCTTGCAGGGTAATCAAGCTTTTCCAGAACCCTGTAGATTTCCTCATAGCTTCTTTCCATGCCGTCAGCCGGGCTTGTGGAACGGCCATTGAAAAAAGGAGCCGCATACACCGCCTCCACATTGAGCCTGTCCTGCGAACGCAGGGCATAGGCCAGCGCAAACTGATCGTCAATTTCATTATAGGTATCGGTATCCAGGACCATATTGAGCCTTCCGCCGGGAATAGTCAGCCGCTCCAGCAGTAATTGGGCTGATAATTGAGGAAATACCATTTAACCGCCTCCATTAATCATCTGTTTTTTAGGTTTAACAAAACCTAAATCTATTATAGAAGAGGTGTCCCCTCCGTACTATTATATTATGGCCAAATACTATCACAATTTGGCTGATGTAATAATAGTTCTATTTCTCTTTATTTAGAATTGATGAGCCAAAAAAGCTCCATTGACTCACTATTTCTGGAAATGCTATAGTTATTTCATAGCAGCGCCGGTGATTAGGAAAGCCTTTTGACTATATCACAAATTGGCTCGCAGAAGCATGGGCATTCTCTAAGAGGGCGGGAGGCAGGCATGGACCATCATCTTGAATTTCTTTACTTCACCCGTAAAAGGACCGACCAATATGTGGGCTTTCACAAGCACGGCTGCTGGGAGCTGGTTTACTATATCCAGGGTACAGGAAAAACCGTTATGGCTGAGGCTGAAAAGGCTTATTCCTCCGGCACCTTCACCCTGATCCCGCCTCATTGCCTTCACGATGAGGACCATGAGGAGGACACGGACGTACTTTATATTGGCTTTAGGCCAGGAAGCAGATTCACGCTGGAAAGCGGCCTTTACAGGGACGACATTCAGCAAAGCATCTGCCAGCTTCTGAAAAAGATGAAGGAAGAGCTTTTGGAGCAGCGGAAAAACTACCGGCTAAAAGCCGATTTTCTTTTGGGCGAGCTCCTCATTGAATTGGAGCGGCTTTGGGTTAAGGAAAAAAAACACTCTCTGAGCTTTTCCTATCTGGATGGCTATATACAGGAGCATTGCAGCCAACCCATGGATCTTCAGGCTCTTGCCCGGATGTCGGGTTACAGCTATCACCGCTTCCGGCATCTTTTCAGGGAGTGGTCCGGCTTATCCCCTTCACGATATATTCTTAACAAACGGCTGGACTATGCCAGGCGCTGTCTGGAGCAATCCACCCTCTCCGTTTCGGAAATAGCCCAGGAATGCGGCTTCTCCAATGAATCCCAGTTTGTTATGATGTTTAAACGGGATATGGGCTGTACCCCAGGCACTTACCGCAAAAGCAGGCTAGGTTCAGCCAAAGCCGTTAAGTAAACGTATTTTCCACAATGGCTTTGCGACAGGTACATTCCTGTCCGTACCGGCAGCCCTGCTCATGGAGGCTGCTTTTTCTGTCACTTCATTTATATTTAAGTAATTCTCCCTGGCAATCTGTCTTTTTTATGCCTGACAAGTGTGCTACAATGACAGGAGGCTGATTATAGCACTAAACGCAGCAGAAATGGCCTTATGGGTTCACGCCTGAATGCCATTTAGCTTCCGGGAGGGTTAACCGTGCAGCTATTTGCCGCCACACTGAAAAAACATGTCCAGCAGTCTGGAATAACCATTCAAACGCTCTCCAAGCTGAGCGGAGTTGAACGTACTTATATACATAAGCTTATCTCAGGGGAAAGGCTTCCTTCGGACGAGTATATCGTCAACAAAATAGTCGAAGCGCTTATGCTTTCTTCCCAGCATGCCAGCAAGCTTCACGAGCTTTATCTTGTTGCCCGGATGGGACAGGGCGTTTACGCCCGTCATATGCAGGTTAAAAAGCTTTTGGAGGACATGGGCCAGCTGCATTCGGGGCGCCTGTTACCTCTTAAGTGCTCTTACTCCCACAGCCTGGGCGATTTGCCGGAAGCCTTTGCCGAATATGGTACGGGTTCTGTTAACCGGCTCATTAAAGCCCTTATTGAATCGGAAGCCTCCAGGCCCAATGGTCATATCAAAATTGTCATACAGCCGTCGTGCTCCTTTATTCTGGAGCTTTTAACCACCCTTGGCATGAGCTATCCCCATTTGATTATTGAACACATCTTCTTTCTGCAAAAGGGAATGCAGGAGGCGGACGACAATGCCCATAACCTCAACTGCTTTACGGAGCTTGCCCCCCTTATGGTATCCGGCTGCAATTATTTGCCCATGTACTATTACGATGATGCCAATGCCCGCTCAGGCATGTCGGAGCTGATGCCCTTTTTTATTCTCACCCGTGACGGTGTGGTGGCACTGACCGGTAATTTGGATCGTGGGGCCTTTTTCAGATCGGACAGCCTGCTTGAGCTTTATCAAAACTTCTTTGAAGGTCTTCTGGCTCTTTCCAAGCCTCTTTTTAACCGGTTCAGCTCAACTACCGATCCCATTGTTCACTATTTATCCATGGATCAGGGTGTCTCCCGCTCCTGCTTTACCCTGATGTCGGAGCCCTGCCTTGCACCTTTTCTAACGGAAACCCATATTAAAAAATACCTTCATGCCAGTGCGCCAAGCCGGGATTTTTTTCTTTGGCTTTGCAGCGAGCATCTGAAGGATTCCCACCCCTCCTACCCGCAGCTGGTGGTAACCTCCTATTTTACCGGCGGGGGACTGGATAATTTCATTAAAAACGGCGTTCTGTCCGAAGTGGTTCACAATAGTATGGCTCCTGTAGCACCGGCAGACAGAAAGATACTTCTTTCAAGCATGCAGGCTGCCGCCCGGCTGGGCCTGTACAACCCCTGCCAGTTTGTTCCCCGCTCTTTTAAAATGCCCAATAATCTGGTGATGCTTGCCTTCAATGAAGCCTCCTTCGGCTTTATTTACAAGCATCCTGTTTACGGCGCTCTTTCCTTTGGCTTCAATGAGCGCAGCATTGCCTATTCGGTCTATCATTTTCTCAGTTATTTACAAACAAGCAATTATATTTTCTCATCGGACCAGACCCTGTCCATTATGGAGGGACGGCTGGAAGTTCTTCCTTAAGCCTCCCTGGCGCATAGGTTCTTCCCTTTTGGCGAAAACTTGTTTATAATGAGGCCATACGACAGGATGGTGCCGACAATGAATCCCTTTGAAAAGTTCTTAAATCACAGACAGAGTTTGCTTGTTCAATATAAAATGGGCGATTTGACAAAGAGCGAGTTTATCAAGGAAAGCTATTTTTACATGGAAAGCCTTGGAATAAGGCCATTTACCCGCATTGACAATGTTAAGAAAGCCGTTTACAACTATCATTACCATAATGTAAATGCAAAATACTGGCAATGGCTGAAAAACGATCCCAGAAACACTCCCAAGGAGAGGCAGGCTTACCAAATTCAATCCGAGGAGCAATACCGGATGAAGGATCAGGTAACCCTGGCGTTGCTGCGACTAATTGATTTTAACGCCGAAGCCTATTATGTCAACGTTAAAAGCCCTAATCTCAAGGGCCGGCTTATAGAAATTGTTATCCGTGATCCGGATATTCTCCTTGAGATCGATTCACGCCATTCTCTTACCGGCTCCACGGATACCGATTATCTAATACTTCATTCCATGGGTATCGGCATAGCCAATGCTCTGCGTGCCAACGGCATTTTGAAGGAAGACAAGCGGAAATCTCTCACCGATGGGTATATAAACCAGAAATATTAATTTTTAACACATTTTCAACTCTTATTCCCCTCTATTGTAAAGCGGTAATCTCCCGATACGGCTTCTACAATAAAGCACTTTTCCCTTGCCTCCGGTTTTCCCAGGCCTTCAACCTTATTAAGAGCCCTTCCCGATTCCCTTATCAGGGCTTTACCGCTGAGTATCGGCAGATAAATGCGGGCTTTTAAGCCCACGGGAATACAAACCCGCAAATAAAGACACCCGGCATTTACCCTTTCAAAATGAACCGCTAATTTTCCTCTTGGCGTAGCCAGCTCCCCTTTAACATAGCTTAAATCCCCCGGCAGCACGGGCTTAATCTCCACAGTCCTCAGGGCAGGCTCTCCGGGCATTATGCGTATACCTGCAAGATAGTTATAAAACCAGGCGCTGATACTGCCGAACATGGGATGGTCATGGGATCCCCGCTCCTGTTCCCAGCATTCCCAGAGAGTCGTGGCCCCTCTGGCGATCATATAGCCGTAACCGGGATAGGTGGGGTTTGTTATAAGCTCATAGGCTTTTTCATGCCAGCCCTCCCCGGAGAGCAGGCTGAAAAGAAGGGGCGTACCGAAAATGCCGGTACTTAAATGCCCCCCGTTTTCATCTATTTCCTCCAGCAGCCTGGTGAGGGTTTTAGGGCGTATTTCCAGGGGCACGCAGCCTAAGGCCAGGGGAAAAACATTGCAGCCTTTTTTACCCGAGGCGTAATTTCCGGTAGCTGTGTCCAGATACTCCCTGTTAATGGCCTGGCAGATGGAGTCAAACAGCCGCCCATATTCCTCCCTCCCCGGCTTCCCTAAAATCCCGCATATGTTGGCCATAAGTGCTGCGCAGCGGGCATAATAATACGTTGCCACAAGGGATCGGGGCACGCCGTTCTCCGTATGAGGCGCACCGTCCCGGCTCTGAGGCGTGCACCATTCCCCAAGAAAGCTCCAGCCTCCCAGCTCCTGCGCTCCATATTCCTCTTTTATAACCAGATGCCTGCCGTCGGTTTTAGAGCCAAGATACGCAAGCCATCGGGCCATGGGCTCCCAGCAGGCCTCCAGGATGGCCCTGTCCCCGTAATGCAGGTACATGTTCCAGGGCAACAGAACCATCGCGCTTCCCCAGGCCGGTCCGCCGCCGCCTCCATAAAAGGGTACCGTGTGCGGGACATAGCCTGTTTCTCTGTTTTGGGCATGGCAAAGATCGTCAATCCACTTTGTGAAGAACGCCCCCATGTTGAAATTCATCATAGCCGCTTCGGACACGACCTGTCCGTCACCGGTATAGCCCAGGCGCTCTCTGTGAGGACAATCGCTGAGAACGCCGCCGTGAAGATTGTTGAGCAGCGTGCGGCGGCAAGCCTCCTGAATATGGTTAATAAGAGGATTGGAGCACTCGAAATGTCCGCAGGAGGTTACCCCGGAATGGACCTCAACCCCAAGAATTGCGTTATCAGGCGGATTACCCGGATAGCCCCACAGGCACACATAACGAAAGCCGTGCCAGGTAAAGCGAGGCTCATAAGTTTCAATGCCGCTGCCTTTTAATATGTACCAATCCTCCTGGATCTGCCCCTTGCCTCCGGTACTGCTGAAATCGGGCAGGCCCTTATCGTCCAGTTCTTCACAAAACCTGAGTATCACCGTGGTACCCTCAGGGCCTTCCACCCGGAGCCTGGCCCAGCCCGAAAGATTTACCCCCATGTCATAGACAAAAAGGCCCGGCTCAGCCTCTCTTCGCTCCACAGTCTTCACCAGGGCCACAATCCTGTCCGGGGGCGACATTTGGGCTCTTAAGAGCCCGGTTAAATCGGGAGCGGGCTTAGCGGGCAGCCACCGGGAATCATCAAAGCCTTTCATGCACCAGCCCTTCTGCTCAAGACGGGCATCATATTTTTCACCTTTATACACATTATTAAAGGTTATGGGACTGAAGGAGGTTTTCCAGGAAGCGTCGCTTGAAACACCTATCCGCTCCCCGGTTTCCAGCTCCAGGTCAAGCTTAAGGAGAAGCCGGGGAAGGCCATAGTCAAGCTTGCCCTCGACCCTTCTTTCAACCTGGTTGAACCAGCCGTTGCCCACTATTACCCCCAACACATTCTCACCTCTGGTAAAAAAGTCTGTGACGTCATGGGTAACATACAAGGCTTTTTTTGTACTGCTGTCTTTAATGGGATAAAGAAGGTTCGCCGTGTCCCGGTGGGTATAGTCCGTCCAGCCGGGATCCAATACATGGTCTCCTGCCTTTTTGCCATTGATAGAGAGCTCATAATAGCCAAGTCCGGAAATATAGGCCCGGGCCTTTTTCACTTTCTTCTCCAAAGGGAAGGACTTGCGGAAAAGCGGTGCGGACCACTCTTCACTTGCTTGTATCCATACCCCGTCCCAATCCCTTTTTTCAAGAAGGCCCATTTCCAGGCTGGCATGCTCGCTGTCCCTGCCCGGCCTGTCGTACCCATCCCAGCACCTGACCTTCCAAAAGAGGCTTTGGCCGCTTATAAGCTCAGGTCCGCCATAAGGGATGTGGAGGGTATCCTCTGAAAAAACCTTTCCGGTATCCCACAAAAGCTCTTCCTCCCTTTGAAGGGCTTCTATGGAGGAGGCCGCCATAATGCGGTAAGCAGACTGAAACCCGCCTCTTTGACGGGCATCCAGCTGCCAGCTGAGCCTGGGGCGTTTCACATCTACTCCCAGTGGGTTTATTAAATATTCGCATGTAAGCTGAATAGGGTTAATAGC
>JAEXPO010000156.1 GCA_023446675.1 Bacillota bacterium
ACAATCTTGCGTTCAGTTGTATCGTAGTCCACATTTGAGGGCGTTATTGAGGATGTCCCCCCTTGTGTATGGAGGGTTGCGGTATATTCTACCGTACCGCTTCCATCCTCAATGGGATTCAAAATATCCGGATAAAGATCCACCGCTACCGGATCCTTAAAATCACCGGTGGCATATTCATGGTTTTTTATTCGAAGGGTATAGCTAACCGTTTCATTGCGGTTAAAGGACTGCCGCCCGTTGGTCACGGATTTCTGGCTTTGTATAAGAGGCAGGGGCTCAATGACCCGGATTGTTTCATCACTGTCTTTATTCGATACGTCAACATCGTCCTTATAGGCCGTAAAATGGGCTGTATTTGTAAGCGTCGCTCCGCCTAATGCATCCACCCTGGCATACAGCTTTATGTCGCTTATATCGCGGAAGCCCGCAGGCAGGCCCTCGCCGTATACGGATGTAATTATCCATTTTATGGCTTTAACCCGCTCGCCTTCATAGGAAAGAACGGCTATGGGATTGGACGAAGCGCTGCCGTTGTACAGCTCAACGGGAAAATCAAAGTTATCTCCGGTGGTAATGAGAACCTGTACATTAACATCGCTGCTGTATTGTCCGGTTGTCACCCGGGTGGGAGTTAAGCCCTCCGGAACCGTATCCGTGACTTCCATACGGTCAAGAGGAACATTGCCGTCATTGGTCATGCCTGATATACCAAACTCTGCGGTTTGGCCCGTTGTGTATTGATTATAGGGATCTCCGCCTCGGCCATGCTTGTCAAAGCCATTCCCGCCACCGGTTACAGGCGGTCCAAAAGCGTGTGTGACAGAAGCCGAATCAACCAATTCCTGTCCGTCAACCTGTGTCCCGGTATATTGCGCCGTATTGGTTACAGTAGCGCCGGTATCGCTGAAGGGCGAGGTATTGGGGTAAATAAGCGTGATATCCCGGTAAATAACCTCGCCAACCTTGAGTTGAAATGATGGCCATTTTATTTTGTCGCCTTCAACATAACCGCCATGGGAAGCGTTCACAAATTGTGCACCCACCGGGATTACATCCTCAATGGCCACATCGTTCAGGTTCAGGCCGCCAATGACCGGATTTCCTTCCATCCGGATACGGTAGGTTACAGGGTAGCCAGGAACAGGGCTTATCCCTGCACCTACAGGCACAATGACTTCCTTGTCAAAGTCAATGCCGGGTGCAACCGTTACGGGTGCAACTGTAACGGTATTGCTGTTTTTATCGTCATAACCGTCTGCTCCAATGGTTGCCGTATTGTCGAAGAAGGAAGGAGGAAGCTCGCCGGGCTTGAATCGGGCCGATATTTTAATAAAGCCTGTTTTGCCCGCCTGAAGCATTCTTCCGCCGGAAACAGATGTACCCATATAAAGAACCACCGCATTATTCCCGGTGCCCTGATAATCACTCACTATCTCGTAGCTGTTGACATCCGCCGAAGTGGAGACAGACAGAATGTCCATATATTCAGGGAACATATCGGTAATCTGGACATTTTGAAAATCCGAATGAGCGCTGGGTGAAGCATATTTTATGGTGTAGATAAATTCCTCACCTATTTTAGGATTCGTCTTGTTAACACTCTTTTCGATCAGCAGCGGTGAAGCTGCTGCTGAAACATCCAACTTAAAATAAGAAAACAAGACATTCGTTAAGAAGGCTATTAATAGCAACGCTGCTGTCAATTTTTTAAAAATTTGTTTCTGCATAGTTTACCTCCGTAAAGGGACATTAAATGTATACAATTAAATGTTATCACTGCTAACTTACAAAGCTCTTACTGGCATACGGAGAAATCAGAAGCTCGGGGGCATCTCCCTTTTAGCCCGAATGGCTTGCAAAAAGGGCTACAAAAAAACGCAGGGAGAGATTTCAAAAACGTCTCTCCCTGCGTAACAGGATTCATACTGCGCCTTCACGCAGGATACAAATAATATAGATTATTTTCTTTATTATATAATGCTATTTACAAGCCTGAATAACAATCACGCCCACAGGACGAAAATGAAGGATGGAGGCATTAAGCCGTCATAGGGTAAAAAACTCATAACGCCGGTACCAATTTTTTTCTTCATCGGGCTTAAGATTTATAACCGTAAAAATTTCAGGACTTACCACATGTCCGGTCCCCCAAAGGGCAGCCCGTACAACAGGAAAATCCCCCAGCTCCCTTATACCCGCACCTATAGCATTGTTTCTAAGCTCCCAGCGTACTTCACCGAAGGAAGCCGCTTCGTTAAGCTGAGCATAAAAAGCCTCTTTTGGAGCAGAAGGCCAGGAAACGGTCTTCTCCTTCAGTATAAAGTCCCCCACCTTTGGCTGCCAAGTATAGCGCCCCTTAAATTCCAGGGTATACTCCGGTCCAATGGGCCTATTGTTAATCCCCAAAAAGTTATGAGTATATTCTTCCGTAACAAAGGCTTTTTCACCGGTGTTTCTCAGCCGGTATGCTATCTCAAGGGCATTTCCGGCCACGGACAGGGTCTTCTCCAAAAGATAGCCGTACCCGTTTATGGAGGGTGAAAGTATTTTAAATACAATCCTATCGGAGCCGGCGCTTACCTCAGGTACAACCGGAACAGCCTCGTAGGGTTTTGTAAAGCCATAGGCTGACGCATCAGGCTTTTTTAAAACACCTACTCCCATTTTCAGGAAGCTTCCTCCTGCTTCGGCGGCTGCATAATTTTCAGGGCCGTTAATGTCAAATTCATTGCAGAGCCCTTCACCGCCTGTTCCCTGGCCGGGTATGAGAGATTCTTTACGGCAAAAGGTAAAGCTGTTGTCTAGTGTTATTTGGGTGGTAAAGCCGCTCCAATCGAAGCGGGTTCCTCTGTAGACTGCGCCCCAGCCTGTATCAACCTGAAGCCGTTCGTTTTTCAGAGTATGTGTAAACCCCTTGTCCCGGTCGATTACAGGCGTCATTGTGCTTTCCTCACTCATAAACCCGTATCCCTCTCTTTACAGTGTATGTGTTACTTTCTCACCATCATCCCTTAAGCTGCCAACAGCGATGGGTAACAACTCTGTTTTTTGTCAGAACATAGCATTTTTAACTGTTCTGGGATAAGGCACCACATCACGGATATTAGGCATACCGGTGATATACATGAGCATCCTTTCGAAGCCCAGGCCAAAGCCGGCATGCTGTGTGCCGCCGAAACGCCGGGTATCCAGATACCAGGCATATTCTTCTTTATCAAGCCCGAAATCATTCATCTTCTTTTCCAGTACTTCCAGGCGTTCTTCTCTCTGGCTTCCGCCAATAATTTCGCCTACGCCGGGTACAAGAAGATCCATGGCGGCAACGGTTTTGCCGTCTTCATTGTCACGCATGTAAAAGGCTTTGATTTCCTTGGGGTAATTGACGACAAAGACAGGCTTTTTCATAATCATTTCCGTAAGGAAGCGTTCATGCTCCGTTTGGAGATCGCAGCCCCACTTAACCGGATACTGGAATTCATGATCACTTTTTATGAGCATCTCAATGGCCTCAGTATAGCTTACACAGCCAAATTCACTGTTAAGGATATAATTAAGCCTTTCATAGAGCCCCTTGTCGATCATGGCATTGAAAAAGTCCATTTCAGGCCGGGCATGATCCAGAACATACTGGATGATATAACGTATCATATCCTCTGCCAGCTTCATATTGTCATTAAGGTCCGCAAAGGCTATTTCAGGCTCAATCATCCAGAACTCAGCGGCATGCCTTGTGGTATTGCTGTTCTCCGCCCTGAACGTAGGACCAAAGGTGTATACCTTGCCAAAGGCCATGCAATAGGGCTCCACTGCCAGCTGACCGCTGACGGTAAGGCCTGTCTGCTTGCCGAAGAAGTCTTCTTCGTAATTAATCTCCCCGCCTTCAGTACGCGGAAGGTTGTCCAGATCCAGAGTGGTTACCTGGAACATTTCACCGGCACCCTCGCAGTCACTGCTGGTAATGATTGGCGTATGCACATACACAAATCCTCTTTCCTGAAAGAAGTTGTGTATAGCGTGGGACAATACGGACCGCACACGAAAAACAGCCGAAAACGTATTCGTTCTGGGCCGTAAATGTGAAATGGTCCGGAGGTATTCAAAGGTATGGCGTTTCTTTTGCAGCGGGTATTCCGGATGGGAGGTCCCGAGTATGGTAATAGCTTTAGCTTTTATTTCATAGGGCTGACGGGCATTGGGAGTATAAACCACTACACCCTTGACACAAATGGCGCTGCCCACATTGAGACGGGTGATATCCTGAAAATTTTCAAGTCCGTCATCAAAAACAATTTGAAGATTTTTCATGAAGGAACCATCGTTTATTTCAATAAAGCCGAAGGATTTTGTGTCGCGCAGTGTACGAACCCAGCCGCATACGGTCACTTCCTTACCTGCATGCTCCTTATGAGATGCATTAAGCTGCTTGATTTCAATTCTCTCCATAGCCGATTTTTCACTCCTTGCTGTGAAAATGTAATATCACACCGTACTATTATAATCGTCCTTACAGGAGAGTTCAAGCATTACGGCAAATAGTTTGCTCATCGGCAAACCGTTACTTATATCAGGCACAATACTTCTACTTTTTTAAGGATCCTAAAAAAGCATACTTATCCTCTACCAGCCCCCTGGCTTGAGGAATGAGCTGTCTGAAGCCGGTATCCATGCTGCGGATATAATTCTCAAGACCCTCCTGATAGGTTTTCTTTTTGACGGTATAGCCAAAGTATAACCAGAAAACGGGCCTGGCAATCTGCGACATCATTTCGGCATTGGAAACACAAACCTCTTCACGGGACGCATCTCCCAGTTTAAGAGGCTTACCGTAGTTTTTAAGACAAAGCTTAATTTTCTTAATTTTGTCCTCGGTATAATGAAACTGACTTAAGAGCTTGTGAGCAACTTCAAGATTATTTAAAGTATGGCTTTGACTGTTTTCAAAATCTGTAACGGCAGCAAAGCAATGGAGAAAGGATGCAAGCTCCACAACTTCCCGATCCGCATCCAAATCAACAGCCAGCCGTCCCGCATAATTAGCCATAACCACGAGATGGTTGTCATACAATTCCTGTCCCATTCGGGACTGAACACATTCTTCTCTGACATATTCCCCGATATAGTTCATTACCACTTTTATCATCCGCCCTTAAAAGCTATTTTTATTGAACAGCCTAAACCATCAGCCTATTACCTGCATAAAAAAGAATAATCCGCGGTACTCAAAAAAATGTTATTGCATATTGAATTGGGAATAATCTTATAAATTTTTCGAAAAAAGGAGCATGGATTTATTATAATTCTACAAACCTTGTTAAAACAATTCACTAAAATAGCTAAAAATGACTAAAGTTCGACATATTTTTTTCACTTTTGACTATTGCTATTTTCAACACTTATCTATTTTGTTCAGTTTGAGACTATTAAAACTATTCAAATTGCGCCTTTATAATGCTATACTGTACTGAATGAATTAATGACACAGAAACACTTTTAAACGTAGCAGGGAGGCAACAGACCGCCATGGTGAAAACAAAAAAATATGTTTTAACAGGACTTATGACTGCGCTGGTTTTTATTCTGACCTTTGGACCCATTAAAATTCCGGTTCCGTACACTACCGGTTATATTCATTTGGGTGACAGCATGATTTATCTATCCGTTCTTCTTTTGGGTCCATTTCTCGGAGCGTTTGCCTCGGGTGTAGGCTCTATGCTCGCAGACCTGGCAGGAGGCTATATTCATTTTGCCTTGCCAACGCTTGTCATTAAAGCCCTTATGGCTCTCATAATGGGCTTTATCCTAAAGGGTAAAACGAAAAAATCCCATTTGCTGGCCGCCGGAAGTGCACTTGGCGTATGGAGCCTTTTTTCTGCAGCCTCCCTTATTTTCCTCCAAAACCGATTGACGGCAATGGGTACGGGCAAGCTGGTTGAAAGTATCGCCGGTGCCGATGCGGGGCAGGAGGCCCTGTCCGAAACACAGCTGGCCTTAAACCGCCTTCCCTGGTTTATAGTAGGCGGCGTGGCCGTTGCCATTGTACTTTTGGTGCTGGCCGCTTTTATCGTTTCTCGCAAAAAGGGCGGCAAGCTTTTTCCCCCGGAAGCCTTCATTGGAATGGTGGCGGCCGGTATGCTTATGGTTATGGGCTATTATCTTGTGGAATGTATTATGTATGGCCCGCTTCCCGCTTTGTTCAGCGTTGGCCCCAATCTGCTTCAGTTTTTCGGAGGCGTAATGGTGGCCGTCATTTTAGCGCCGCCTGTTCTGAAAGCCGCTCAGCGTATACAGTAGAAATTCAGGAGGCCTTCGTCAGCTCAAACCGATTTGCAGGGTTATAGAGGAGCTTTTACTACAGCTATTATACCTGTTTCACCTGTCACAGCGTCGTTAATTACAGCAGGAAAAGAATTAACGGCGCTGTTATTATGGAAAAAAGGGTGGATATGGACACGCATTTGGAAGCAAAGGCCGAATCCTTATCATACATTTCCGCAAAAATCGTAGTGGCTGCGGCACTGGGCA
>JAEXPO010000159.1 GCA_023446675.1 Bacillota bacterium
CTGTAGCTTTGACCCTTATCATCCTTAAAGGTAAAATAGGTCGCATAAGCCTCGGATTGACTTTCATCTGCCTTATTTATACTGAATAAATGGTCACTGGCAAGGTATATTCAACTTAAGCATTTCATTTTCATTCTTTTTACTGTGAAGCGTCATAAGCCTCAGCGTTATTTTCTCCCCGCCCAGGGTCTTACCACCCGAACCAATCACTTGAAACATAGCCGTTCTTGTACTTTCATCATAGTTTAGAAGCTGGCTGTGATGCCCTACTAATTTATCCATATAATAGCTTTCCAGATCTGTTGTGTTGTCAAGCCTGTCACCGGTTAAATCCTGCAGCGTCAAAACAACAACAACTTGATCCTCATCACTTACCGCAGCCACTACCTCCAGCTTAATTCCCTCATCTTCGCTTGATAGCATTACGGGCTGTAAATAATTAACAATATTAGGACTTAGAAGTTCGATAAGCCTTTGAAATCCCGGTATACCTAAAACCGTTACCGGTATAAGGAGCAAAATAAGGCACAGCATTATGCAGGCTGTAATTACCGGACGTGCTGCCCTGTTAGTCAGAAGTCCAAAAGGCTGGCCTTTCCAAGGCTTTTTTTCCTTATTCCTTGGTTGCTCTGTTGTGATTCTATCTGTTGTGAATTTATCATTTAATTTAAGTCTTTCCAAAATGACAGACTCATGATTCGCCTCTGCCTTTAGGTTTTTAAGCCTCCCATTAATACCTTCTTTTATTCCTGCCCTTTTAAACATCATACCACCCCCTCAATCGATTATTCAAAATAGCTCTTGCACGCTTCAGCCGTATTGAAACCGTCGAATCAGGAATTTTCAGGACGTTACCTATTTCACGTATTTTCATATCCTGATAATAGAACAGTAAAATTACCTCCCGGTATTTTGGTGCTAATTTCATAATTTCAAGAACCAGGCTGTTATCCCTTTCAAAATGGGGATCCGGTTCGCAGGGAATGTGTTCAAGAGCCTTTCCGGGATCAATATACCGGTACCAGGTACCTCTCAGATAATTTTTACAGGTATTGATTGCAATACGCATCAACCAGGTTTTTTCTTCAGCTTTTCCCAAAAAACCGGAATAACCCTTTAACGCCTTGACAAAAGTATCCTGAACCGCATTTTCTGCAAGCTGGTAGTCTTTAAGGTATACAAAGCACATACGGAGAAGTGTGTTTCCATACACCTCAATAAGCCTTGTAATCTCTCTATGAGGATCTCCATGGGGATTAGTATCCAACTTTTCAAGAGAACGCATCTCACCGACCTCCTACATGCTTTAGACACATCCGGCTTGCCTTTTGTTTCAATTTATTTCAATTTATCAATACAAAAGCTTGAGGGCATTAAAACCCTTCCTTTGAGCCAGATTTGTTTACGCAAATGGCTGCCAATAAATAAAAATCCGGCGTAAGTAAAATGCCTACAGCCGGATTTTTCGAATCATTATTCAATAATTGGTAGCATCCTCAAAAATACACCAGTGCTTTCCGGTCTCTTACCTAAAGAAAGCCACATAGCCTTTATAAGCGGCATACACGTCTATTTTGCTTACGATTTCAAAGGGTGCGTGCATGGAAAGCACAGGAACGCCCACATCAATGACGTCAACGCCAAGATTGGCAATCATCATGGCGATGGTGCCTCCTCCGCCCTTATCTACTGCGCCGAGCTCCGTAATATGCCAGGGTATTTTATTGGCATTGAGAAGCCTGCGGATTTCACCTAAAAATTCCGCATGAGCGTCGCTTGCACCGGACTTGCCTCTGGAACCGCTGAATTTCATAATGGCCAGCCCTTTGCCCAGGTAGCCTGCATTCATTTTATCGTGGGTTCCTTCATAATTGGGGTCAACAGCAGCGTTAACGTCTGCAGAAAGCATTTTTGAACGATCCAGGCATAACCGCAGCATGCGATCGGTGTAGGGTGCCTTGGAGGTGAGGGCACACAAATCAGCAAGGAAGTTTTCCAGGGCCCGGGATTCCGCACCGGTGTTTCCCACACTTCCTATTTCCTCTTTATCTGTAAGGACAGTAAGTGCCGTGTACTCAGGTGCTTCCAAATCCAACGCCGCGATAAGCGCAGGATACGCACAAACCCTGTCATCATGACCGTATGCGCCAATCATGCTCTTGTCAAAGCCAATATCTCTGGCCTTAAACGCAGGAACCAGCTCCAGTTCGGAGGAAATAAGATCTTCCTCGACAATACCGTATTTTTCATTTAAAAGCTGTAAAATATTATTTTTGAAGCGATCCTTGGCATCCTTTTCCGCAAGGGGCTGGGAGCCTATAAGAACGTTCATGGCTTCGCCTGAGAAAGCGTCACTGAGCTTCTTTTCATACTGATCCCTGGCCAAATGGGGCAGCAAATCGGTTATGGTGAAGACAGGCTCATTGTCTTCCTCACCAATATTCACTTCAACAGTGGTTCCGTCTCCTTTTATAATCACACCGTGAAGCGCCAAAGGAATGGCCACCCATTGGTACTTTTTGATACCGCCGTAATAATGGGTTTTTAAAAACACCATATCCGTTGATTCATAAAGCGGGTTTTGCTTAATATCAATTCTCGGTGAGTCCACATGGGCGCCTACAATGCGAGTACCCTCTTCCAGGCCCTTTTTACCGATTACGGAAACAAGCATGAGCTTTTCCTTAACAATACGGTAAACCCTGTCCCCTGCCTTTAAGGTTTCGCCGTTTTTAATAATGACGTCCAAATCCCTAAAGCTGTTTTTTTCAGCCAGTTGATGGGCTTCCTTAATAAATTCACGTTCTGTTTTCGCCTTGTTGAGAAAATTCCTGTAACCGTCTGCAAACTTGAAAACGGTTTTTTTATCATAAATCGGGCTGTCCCAAGCATTTATGGGCTTGTATTGCAG
>JAEXPO010000362.1 GCA_023446675.1 Bacillota bacterium
ATTGTGTACCGTGCAACCAAGCTTTTAGACCCCACACGGCCGGTTATCGACACCAGCGGCAATTTTCATGTGGAAACCGATGTGTTTGATGTCCACGATTACGAGCAGAATCCTGAGCTTTTCAAGGCCCACTACGAGCCCATGAAAAACGGGGGTGAGGCCTTTGTAACCTTTCCCGACAGGCAGAGCTACGCAGGGCAGCCCTATATGGTAAGCGAATACGGCGGTATCTGGTGGAATCCGGGACAGCTTGACGAGGAAGGCTGGGGCTACGGTGGTACGGAAAGCCGGCCAAAAAGCCAGGAGGCTTTTCTGGCCCGGTACGAGGGCCTTACCGGTGCTCTTCTTGACAATCCCTCTATTACCGGGTTTTGCTATACCCAGCTTTACGATGTGGAGCAGGAGGTTAACGGACTTTATACCTATGACAGAAAGGCAAAATTTAAGACGGAGCTGCTTCATGCCATAAATTCCCGGCCTGCTGCCATAGAGGAATAGGCAGTCCCCGACATGACGGAAAAGGCTATTGCTTAAAGTTCATTGTCGTATTATTGTTATAATGTTGCTTCTGTTGCAAAAACGAAACATGGACTAGTTATGATTTTGTAGTTATTGCAGTGGCATTCATGTTACACATAAATCGAAAATGAATCACAGCAGAAACCGGGGGATATTATGAATAGCAAGACACTGTCGAAGGAACGCAGTGAGCGGGCAAGGGCATGGCTTTTTTTGGCCATAACAGCTATTATGTGGAGTTTGGGCGGGTTATTGATTAAATCGGTCAATGCACATCCTTTGGCTATTTCGGGAATAAGATCCATTATATCCGCCGTTATTATTTTTGCTTATGTTAAAAAGCCTAAATTTACATGGTCATTTGCTCAAGTCGGCGCAGCCCTGGCCTACGCCATGACGGTTATCCTTTTTGTTGTGGCCAACAAGCTGACAACTGCGGCCAACGCCATACTTCTTCAGTATACGGCCCCTGTTTATGTTGCCCTTCTGGGAGCCTGGCTCCTGAAGGAAAAGGCCAAGCTTCTGGACTGGGTAACCATTGGTGTGGTCATAGGCGGCATGGTTCTGTTTTTCATGGATCACCTGGAGACCAGAGGGATACTGGGAAACATTCTCGCCCTTTTAAGCGGCGTGAGCTTCGGCCTTTTTGCAGTGTTTATGCGCATGCAAAAGGACGGCTCTCCCATTGAGTCCGTCCTTCTGGGCAATATTATTTCAGCGGTTATCGGCCTTCCCTTCCTGGCCTTCGGAGTGCCCGACGCAACCGGCTGGATGTGTCTCATCCTTTTAGGGGTGGTCCAGCTGGGCATTCCCTATATTCTCTATTCCTCGGCCATAAAGAAGGCCACCGCGCTGGAAGCAAGCCTCATCCCTGTCCTTGAGCCTCTTTTAAACCCGCTGTGGGTTTTTCTCCGCATGGGGGAGGCTCCGGGCCTGTATGCCTTTATAGGGGGGCTGGTGGTGCTTCTGGCTGTAACGGCAAGATGTGTTATTGAAGCACTCAGCTCCGATGCCAGAGGTAAAAGGAAAAAAACTCCGTCAGCAATCAAAAACGCCGTATAAAAAAGCTCTTCTCCTCCAACAGGGATTCCACCGTATCAAAGCCCAGCTCGTGTAAAAGCTCCAGCACATGGGGATTGTCCAGGGGCGTTTTATAGGCGGCGCTGTCGCCGTATTCGTTGACCTGGGCCGTACCCTCATCCGCCTTGATGATGGCCTTGGGGCCGCCTACACAGCCGCCACGGCAGCCCATTCCCTCCATGAAATTAGCCTTGATTCTGCCTTCGGTCAGATCCTTTAAAAGCTCCTTACAGGCGGGAATGCCATCTGCCTGCATAGCCTTTACAGGGATTGTGCGTTGAGGGGAGAGCCTTTCGAGGGTGGTTTGAACCGCCTCGCTGACTCCCCCTGTCCGTGCATAAATGCGTCCTGCCCGGGAGGAATGATCCCTGTCGTCCTCGGGAAGCTCCGCGGGATTTAATCCGGCAAGGTTAAAAACCTCTTCAATTTCCTTAAAGGTTAAAACATAGTCCACTGCGTCCTTTATGTCCGGCTCCCTGGCCTCGGCCTTTTTGGCTACGCAGGGGCCAATAAAGACCGTTACGGCCCCCGGCTTAATTTTTTTTATGGCTCTGCCGCAGGCCACCATGGGGGATACCGCCGGAGGCATGTGGGGAATCAGGTCGTGATAGACCTTTTTTATCATGGCAATCCATATGGGACAGCAGCAGCTTGTAAGCATAAAATCCTTGTCCTCATGGATGGTGCGATCAAATTCAAGGGCCTCCTTAAGCGTCAGAATATCCGCAAAAAGGGCCACCTCCACCATACCGGTAAAGCCAAGGGCTTTGAAGGCGGAACGGAGCTTTCCGGCCGTCACCTGGCTTGTGAACTGGCCGTTAAAGGCAGGGGCGATAAGTGCATATACCGGCTTTTCGCCTGCGTTTAAAAGCTCAAGAATGGGCAGCAGCTCTTTTCTTTCAGATAGGGCTCCGTTGCGGCACAGATCAAGGCAGCGGGAACAGCCGCTGCACCGGTCGTTATCAACGGTGACAACCTCACCCTCACGGTGAATGGCTGAAAAAAGACATTCCTTCTCACAGACTTTTTCTTCCGGGCCGCAAAGGCAATCGCCTATTTGAATAATAGGAGGCTTGCTCCCGGGGTTTAAAAGACATTCCAGATGATGGGGATCCGGGGAGATGCCTCCGTTTTGAATTTCCTCGTTCAGGCGGTTTGATAATGAGGCTTTGATAAGTCTTTCATAAAGCGCTGCAAATGTTTCCAATGGATTACCTCCGACTCAATTCTTCTTACATAGAGTTTACCGCAATAAGATAAAAATGCAAAAAGGATCTTGAAGGAGGAATATTGGTGGTTACTTCAAAGTGCAATTGACAGTTGAGTGTTCGTTCAACTATAATAACAGTTGAATAGATATTCAATTTAATAACTGGAAGCCGAGGTATCGCTATGCTAAACCGGAATGAAAAACGGTCCATTAAAAGCTACGATAAAAAAGCGGATAATTATGAGGCTACTTTTGATGGAAAATTTACTCTTTCCTTTAATGAGAAGCTTTTTGAAAAGGTAGAAATTCCTCCCCGGGGCGCCCTGCTTGATGTGGCCTGCGGAAACGGCAGGCTCTTAAAAATGCTTTCGCGAAAGTTTGAATTTAACGGCTTCGGCGTTGATATATCGTCTGAAATGGTAGCCAATGCTTCAAGACAGAACCCGGGCATGATTTTTAAAAATGCTGCCTGCAACAGGCTTCCCTTTACCGACAATTTTTTTGATGTCCTCACGGTATGCACCGCACTTCATCATTTTCCCGACACTGATGGATTTGCAAAGGAAGCACTAAGGGTTTTAAAGCCCAATGGCATGCTCTATGTGTGCGAGGTTTATTATCCCTCTCCCATACGCGTTCTTCTAAATCCCTTTTTGTTTTTATCCATGGCCGGAGATGTCAGGTTTTATTCCGAGAATGAACTGATACAGCTTTTTCAACGGGCAGGTTTTGGCGAGGTGCTTACGCAGAGGAAGGGAAAAGCGCAGATAATTCAGGGAAGAAAGAGTTAGTTTAATCTAATTATTTCTTGACATGGCAGGAGGATAAGCGCACTATAAAAGAAAGAAAAAACTCCAAATTCATCCGTAAAAAGGAATGAGGCTGCTATGGATATACTTTTAGGGCTTATTGGGTTGGCAGGAGGCCTTTTGTGCGCTGCTGCGGATATATTGCTGGATTTAAAGGGACCTGACAATAAAAAAATAGGCAGGTTCAGTATTATGGACAGCAACTGGGTGAAGATGGCTTACTGGCGCTTTCCGGCGTCCATTGTTCTGGCGGCGGCCAGTGTTCCCATGTATTATATGGGGCTTTACGCCATGAAAAATCAGCTCCAGGGTTCAAGTCCCCTTCTGGCAAACCTTTTTTGGCTTTCCAGTACCATCGGCGCATTGGGAGGGCTTTTCATTCACGCTACTCTGTGTTATTTTCCTATGATTTACAAAAACCTCCATGAAAAAAATCAGGCTCAGGCGGCAGAAGAAATTATTGAAGATATCTTTCAGGGAATAAAAATACCCTTTATTGTCCTGTTTCTGCTTTTAACGGTAGTCCCCTCGGTTATTATGATAATCGCCGTGTTAAGAGGCGTTTTACATATCCCTTATGTCTTTCTTGTCCTAAACCCTTTAGGTTTAACTCTAATTGGCATTACGCTCAGGAAAATATCACCCCGCTATTTTTCCGATCTGCCGGGTATATGCATGCCAAGCCTTGGCCTTGGAATGATTGGCCTGGCCTCTGCCCTCAGTGCCGCCGGAATCCTGTAATCGGCGCTAAATTAAGGTTGGACAATTTGGATCCCTTACCGTTATAATGCAAGAAAGTACGGAGGGCAAGGAGGGAAGTTTATGATGCTGCTTTATGGCGCTGAGGATCATCTTATGACGGTAACCGACACTATAAACGCCGACTTGCATCGCCATTCCTTTATTCAGGTTTCCGTTGCTCTTGATTCGTCTTTTCACATAGCTGTTGGCGGCAATGGCTTCTTCAGTGAGGGCATTGTCATCAACTCCAATGTGGCCCATCGACTGGATGGCCTGAAAAAGCGGATGCTGCTGTTATTGATATGCAATACCTCCCAGCTGGCCCAGGCCTTTAAAAAAAAGCTGGACGGACAGCCCTTTTACCTTCTTTCATCCCGTGAGGTTAAAGCCCTTTCGGTTCATATTCTTGACGGCTGCAAAGCTATCACCGATGCTGAAAGCTACTCGCCCTTTCTCGGACATTTGCTTAAGCTCCTGGCTGTAAGCTATGAGGAACCGGTAATTACCGACTCCAGGGTTGCAGAGGTTATAAGGATAATCAGGAAATGCAGCTCCGACGAGCATGGCATAGATAAGCTGGCAGAACAGATGCATTTGTCTCCAAGCCGGCTTTCCCATCTTTTTAAAAAAAATACAGGCATGGCCTTAAGCGGGTATTTGCTTATGCATAAGCTTCAAAAAGCGGTTTATCTTGTGTTTAGCGGAAAAACGATTACGGAGGCCGCCCTGTCCGCCGGCTTTGACAGCCCGTCACATCTTGCGGCCGTGAGCAAAAGCCGGTTAGGGATGTCGGCCAGGGATATCAGCAAAGACAGCGTTTTTTTGAAAGTTTCCCATTAGTCTTTCAACGTATAGTTATAGCAGGAGGTGGAACCAATGAAAAATTACCTTTTGGAAACCCCGCTGCTAAACTTTACGGATCCGGTTATTCAAAGCCTGATTGACAGTAAAAACTGGAAGGGCTTGGACGAGAAAAACAGAATTCTTTCCATTTACAATTATGTGAGAGATGACATTGCTTTCGGCTATAACCAGGAGGATGGCATTCCTGCTTCCCGGGTGCTGGAGGACGGCTATGGCCAGTGCAACACCAAAGGCGTGCTTTTTATGGCCTTGTTAAGAGGTGTGGGCATACCCTGCCGCATCCATGGCTTTACCATTGACAAGAAGCTTCAAAAGGGTGCATTGAAGGGACTTTATTACCTTCTGTCACCCGGAGAAATCCTTCACAGCTGGGTTGAGGTGTATTTTGAAAACCGGTGGATGAATCTGGAGGGCTTTATTCTGGACGTCCCTTATTTAACAAAGCTTCAAAAGAAGTTCAAGGATTGCAGGGGTTCCTTTTGCGGCTATGGTGTGGCGACCGATAATTTTCAAAACCCGGCGATTTATTGGGATCAAAACGATACCTATATCCAAAAAGAAGGGATTGTACGGGATTTGGGCATTTTTGAAAGCGCCGACAGCTTTTTTGCCATGCACCGCCAAAAGCTGGGGAAGCTGCCTGAGCTGCTGTACAGGAACCTTATTCGCCATTTGATGAACAGAAACATAAGGAAAATACGGGACGAAGCCCTTTAAAGCTGCTGGCTGCCATGCCAGAGAGCTGCCGCGCCAAAGAGCTGCCATGCCAAAGAGCTACCGCGCCGAAGAGCTGCCGCGCCAAAGAGCTACCGTGGCGAAGCCAGCTTTTCAAGGGCCTCGTCCATGGAGAAAACAAAGAATATATGCTTTCCGCTGTTGCTCTCATAAATAAAGTCCTTCAGCGGTTTGCTGGTATAATGGGAATAATCCCCCACAATAGCAAGCTTCATCTGATAATTAATGAATTTTTGAAGGATATCACCGGCAAGGCGGGTACTCAGCTTAAAAAAGTCTTCCGCTACAGAAGCCTTGTTAAGAATCATACAATTGCTGCCGGTGTCGTAGCTTACTGCTGCGATGAGATCCA
>JAEXPO010000426.1 GCA_023446675.1 Bacillota bacterium
ACCTGCCTCCGTTGTCCACCGGGATGCTGTTGTAGCGATAGCGCGTCAGGCGGCGCAGCCTGGCATCCCTGTAAAAGCAGTAGCCTCCTGCGGTGTTGGATATAAGTCCGAAAAAATCCGAGCTGCCAAGGTAGTTAATCCAGGGGTAAGGGGTTTGAGGCGTATGAATGACATACTCACGCCTCCCGTCATCAAAATGGCCGAATTTCATAGATTTTCCTTCCTTTCTTTTTATCCTTTAAAAGGCTTATGCCAACGACGCGTAATTAGGGCTGCGAAAGCTTATTGCCGCTGGATTCACGGATAATGAGCTCCACAGGAAAGCAAAATTCCTTAAGACCTGTCCGTCCGCTTTCAAGGGTATCAATGAGGGAAGCCACCGCCTGATGGGCCATGGCGTAATAGGGAACACTCACAGTGGTAAGAGAGGGCCTCACAATGGCCGATGCCATGGCATCGTCAAAGCCTATAACCGCAACGTTTCCCGGAACCTTCAAGCCCTTTTTTTTGTGACTGTTCATGGCAGCCAGAGCCATTTCGTCATTGGCGGCGATAAGAGCGGTGGGAAGCTGCTTTTCCATGAGAAGCCTTTCCATGGCCTCCTCTGTTTTATATCCGATAAAGTCACCGTTTGCAATAAATGCGGGATTGGGTGTAATGCCGTGGAATTCAAGCCTTTCCTTAAAAGCCCGGGAACGGACACGGCCCGAAAAGGTGGTATGCCGTCCATCCAGAAATCCGATTTCACGGTGCCCCAACCCTGCCAGATAATCCACACAGGCCTCCATGCCCTTCTGATCCTCCCCGTTAACCAGTGTTATCCGGGCATCGGAAGGCGCAAGCCTTTTTATCTCCAGGGGATCATAGTCCATAACAGCCAGCGGCAGGCTGGGCTCCGAAAGAATTTTCTCTACCTCATCAAGGCTTTCCGTACCTATGAGAAGGGCTCCGTCAATGCGCTTTTGAGCCATGGTCTGGCGAATGCGCCAGCAATCGGCGGGCTCATATAGGGTATGTACCAGCACATAATAGCCTCTGGCATTGCCTGCATCCACCACCGCATCCACCAGGGGACTGAAGTAATTGTTGCCGAAAACCCGGTTGGTATTTTTCCGATGGTGCATGCTGAAAAGGAAAAGCCCCAAAGTATCCGTTCCCTTGCCGGCAAGCACCCGGGCTGAGGTATTGGGCTCATAGGCGTAATCTCTTATAACCTTCATCACCTTTTCACGGGTTTCGGGAGGCACATTGGAATAGTTGTTGATCACCCGGGAAACCGTGCTTCGGGACACTCCTGCCAGCCTGGCTATCTCCTCACTTTTCATAAAGCTCTCTCCAATCTTCCCGGTTTTTTTATTTGCTACAGTGTGTGCATATAAAGAATGCCACATCCACAGAATATGCTTAATTACTGCGTGAACGCGCGTTTACAATTCCATGTTCATTATAGATCGTAGGCAAAAAAAACTCAAGTCCAAAGATCACCTGCACTGATAAAATTGATCGGCTTACTCACACTGTTGCCCATGCAAAGGGCTGCCAGCAAAAAACAGCCGAAAGGTTTAACCCTGTCGGCTGCTTATGCTTATAAGTCTCAGATATTTTTGATATAGGCGGGACTCATTCGATCTGTATGGCTTATTTCAGATGGAAGGCATCCTCCAGCTCGTCCACCTGCTTGTCATCAATGGCAACCATGCTGCCCAGCACTCTGGAAGAGATAAGGCCCTTAGCGCTGTATTCGGCAACCTCAAGTCTGTCAAAGGCATTCAAAAGGCTGTTTCCGGTTACAATGACGCAGTCGTTTTCCGAAATGACCACCGGCGTATCCTTGGCGAACATATCCGCCACCATTTTGGGCTGCATAAAGCTGGCGCCGAAAGGAATTTTCGGAACATGGCGCAGCATGATGTAGCTTTCCGGTATCGTCCGGGAATCAAAGGGCTCCTTTGTAACGGCAAAGGCCATGATATTGGGCGGATGGGCGATCATGACAGAATTGATATGGGGATGCTTTTCATAGATATATCGGTGCAGCGGAACAGAGCGGCTGGGTATTTTACCGGCTTCCACCATGCCGTTGTCAATGCGGATAAGATCCTCTTCATTTAGGTATTTTCTATCCAGACTGTAAGGCGTTATAAGGAAGCTGTTTGCTCCCAGCCTCTGTGAAAAGGTTCCCTGAGTGCTGGTAAAAAGCTTCTGGTCATAAGCCCGGTGAATAAGCTCGCACATTTCGCGGCGGGCTGTTTTTTCGGCACTGGAGTAGCTTTGAGGAATAAATTCGTTCCATTTAATGTTCTGCTTGTTTTTAATAAGCTCCAGATGCTGCTCCTGGAGCACAACAGGCTTGCCAATCCGGTTGGCTTTAATTTCGAGCCTGGCACAAAAATCAAGTGTTTCAAATGCCTTAAAGGCTTTAAATAAATCTGAATTGGCTACCACCACACCATGGTTTTCCAGCATAACCGTATTGTGCCCCTTTTCAAAAACAGAGGCGATGCTCTCGCCCAGGGCTTCACTTCCCGGAATTTCATAGGCTGCCATTCCAACTTCACCGCATATTTGATGGGCGTTTGGAATGATGCGGGTATCGGGAATTTTTCTTACGATGCTGAAGGCCACCAGGGCAGGAGGATGGGCATGCAGTACGGCCCGGACATCGGGTCTTTTTCTGTAGATAAGGGCGTGAAAAGGTAATTCGCTGGAAGGCTTATGAATGCCCACAACCTCGCCGTCAGGCTTAATGCAGACAATATCCTTTCGCGTCAGACTGCCTTTATCGATACCGCCGGGTGTAATCCAGATATCCCCATTGTCATCTAAAATGGAAATATTCCCTCCCGAGGTGGTCGTCATGCCGTAGCCATAAATGCGTTCCATAATCATTACAAGCTGATCGGCAGGATGCAGCAGTTCAAATTTCATAAGGCTCAACTCCATTTCTTTTTCCATATAAAGCCAACATAATGTACTTCTATGCGCGTTTGATTGCGGTGCGTAAACAAAATCGTTCTTTGTAATGTCTTGCTGTTCACACACTTAAATCAACATCCCTATTATACCACAATAAAATCCCTAAACGC
>JAEXPO010000455.1 GCA_023446675.1 Bacillota bacterium
CTTTTCACCTATGGTGTTAAGGATGAAACCTATGGAATTGATGCTGACGGAAAATACTACATTTTACCCGAAGTGCTGAAAGAAAGGGAAACAAATCCCGATAATTTTAAGAAGGTTTACCGCCTGGGAGAGTTTTGTCTCTTCGGACATGACAGCTTTATTGCTGAGAACGGGCAGGATTCAGGCAACGAAGCCACCCGTCAGATGGTGGAGTGGGGCCAGGGTAAGGTTAAGCCCCAGTTCCTCCTTGAAAATATCAATCCTGACGAAGGGACGGCAGAGGCCCGTAACCTGACCAATATCAACGCACAATGGGGAACTACTCTGGCAACGCTTTTGCGCTCGCCTGACGACGCCTCTTTTGACAAGACCCTGGAGGAGTATAAGGCTTTCCTTAAAAACACGGGATGGGATGCCATTGTCAAGGTTTATAATGAAAAAATGAAATCCAATGCGGAGAAGCTGGGACTGAACTGAGTCAACAGCCCGGCTTCCACCCAGGGAGAGGATGAACGGTATGATACCAACAATTAAGGATGTGGCGAAGCGTGCGGGCGTATCCATTTCCACAGTCTCAAACGCGATGAACGGCCTTCCCAATGTAGGAGAGGAGACCCGTGAACGGGTGATGGCGGCTGCAAGGGAGCTGGATTATGTTCCCAATATTAACGCCAAGCTGATGAAGACCCGTAAAACCAACAATATCGGGTTGTTCCTACCCAATATTCACACGGCCTTCTACACACGCCTGCTTCAGGTAATGTATGCAGCCTGCAGCACGGCAGGCTACGCCATGCTGGTTCACATCAGTGATTCCTATACCAGTCAGCGCCTCACTGCCGCCATCCTCTCCACCAATATTGACGGTGCTGTTATCCTTAACGAGCATCTTATGGACGCAGATATCGGCGTGCTCCGCAAAAAAAACATACCCTATGTGTTTCTTGACAAGCCTCTGGCAGGCGATAAGCTCTCCAGCGTTCTTGTCAATAATGAAATGGGCATTCTTCAGGGCGTGGAATACCTTATGCACACAGGGCATAAGCACATAGCCTTCATGAGGGGCACAAACAACTTTGACAGCCAGGAGCGTTACCAGGCCTTTCTTAAGGCCATGGCCCACTTCAAGCTCCCTGTGTTGGAGGAGCTTCTTCTCCAGGGTTATTTTGAGGAGAATGCTGCCTACAGTGCGGTAAGAGGCGCACTTCCACGTATGGAGGTGAAGCCGGATGCTCTTTTTTGCGCCAATGATGAAATGGCTGTGGGGAGCCTCAGGGCTTTAAAGGATCTGAAGGTGGCGGTGCCGGATCAGCTCAGTGTAATGGGCTTTGACGATGGTGATGCGGTATCCCGCTTTAATCCGCCCCTTACAACCATCCAAAACCCTATGGAGGAAATAGCCAGAAGGTCTGTGGAAGAGCTTCTTAGGCTTATGGATCCTGAGGCCGAGGGCCAGATAATCCGAACGGACACCCGCCTCGCCATTCGCTCCTCCTGCGCCGTTCGCTTTAAGGGCACGCTCTGACATCTGGCACTTTATTTGCATGATTATCGGATTGAATAAACCATTGACCCATTCATTAAAAAGGAAAGGGGGACAATGCCGTGTTTTGCAGTAAAAGGCGTACGGCGGATATTATGAGCATAATCTTAACGACAGGCTTGATTTTTAGCGGCTGCGGCGGCGGAACACCCCTGGGGGAAGAAGCTTTTCTCCATTCAGAAAACGGAAGCCTTCACAACCGCAAGGGGCAGAGGGTGGTGCTAAGGGGTACCAATCTCGGAGGCTGGCTCATTCAGGAGGCTTGGATGTGCCCCATCGATAAGCCTGACCGGGGCTGGGGAAACTGGGATACCCTCAAGGCCCTTGAAAACAGAGGCTTCACCGAGGAGCAAATTCTCTCTCTGTACGAAACCTATCAGGATAACTGGATTACGGAAAAGGATCTGGACAGCATAAGGGATCTTGGCATGAACTGTGTGAGAGTACCCTTTTGGTATCGAAATTTCCAAAGGGATGACGGTACTTATTATGGCGGAGAAGAAATGACCGGCAATCCCGGTTTTAAACGTCTGGACTGGATTGTGGAGGAATGCGCCCGAAGGGGCATCTATGTCATTTTGGATCTGCATGGTGCGCCGGGCTTTCAGAGCAACGACCACTGCTGCGGGCGAACCGAATCAAGCGAGCTTTTTAAAATCACGGAGGAGGCGGAAGCCTATCGTCTGCGAACCATTGAGCTATGGCAGCGCATCGTTGAAAGATACAGGAGCTGCCCGGCAGTTGCGGCCTATGATCTTCTCAATGAGCCTATGAACGGCTTCGACTCCTTTGAAAAGGTTGATGTGCGGCTGTGGGAGCTGTATGACAGGATGATAAAAGCCATTCGGGAGATTGACCGGGATCATGTTATTTCCGTGGAGGGAATATGGGAGATGAGCAATCTGCCGAATCCTGCAGACTATGGCTGGACCAATATGCTTTACCAGACTCACAACTATAACTTCAAAACGCGTGAGGTGGACAGGAAAATACTGGATATCCAGGAGAGGGCTTATTGGAACGTGCCGGTACTGGTAGGCGAATTTCAGAGCGAGGGGATATGGGATTACACCTTAAAGGCGTACAACCGCAATGGGGTCAGCTGGACCACCTGGACCTATAAGGGTGCCAGAAGCACTTTAAGCAACTGGTTTCTTTACAGCAATCCCAAGGCTCCTCTGGTAAACCCGGACACCGACAGCTACGAGGAAATTCTGGATAAATGGAGCCGGGTGGCGACGGATAACGGCTATTCACTTGACCTGGAGCTGGCACGTACCCTTTCACGCTATTCTCGGGAGTAGATCTAAATCCTTAGAATCTAACTTCAGTACTAAAAGGACACTGGGTATTAAAGCCCCTCGGTAAAAAACCGGGGGGCTTTGCTTAACCGATTTTCTAAAAGCATACGATGCAAGCTTAAAAACTTTGTCAAGGGTATTGACAAAAAGAAAAATTAGAAATAATATGTTAACAACAAGTTGATAAAAACAATTCGTGTGTATTTGTCGGACAAGGCGCAGGCCATGACGGACAGTGTGATGGGGAGTATGACGAATAATATGACAGATAGTACGACGACTGCCTTGGCAGCAATTCAAAGACTCAGAACGGGAGAAAAAAAGATTCTCAAAAGTGAGAAGTGGCTGCGTTTTCTGGCGCTGACCTCGGAGCATAATATCAACCTTGAACGAATTCATTCCCTTGACGAAATAGAAAGCAACTATGTTCTGGACTATGTGGAGAAAACTCTTAAAATCCTTTCGGAGCTTGACCTTCCCATACCGACCGCCCACATTCTTGAGGAAACCTTAAAATGGTCCGAGGCAGCCAAATCCGGACTTCCGCATCAAAGAAAAAAATGGATGGACAAAGGGTTTAACCTCTTTGCACATAATGTCGGTTCGGCACAAATTTATCTGGAAGAAACGAAGGAAGCCGACTCCCAATTAAAACAAATTGTATACACCCTTATTATGACCCATGGCATGATAGGACAATACATAAGGGGAGAGGTGCCCCTGACGGTTAATGAACCCCTTTTCAGGCTTTGTGAGGAAGGGAAAACAGAGCCAAATGAGCTGAAGACTCTTTTATATGCCTTGAACCGCTGTATTGTGGCTGCCGTTGACGATAGCCTCTGGCAGGACATTAAGGAAGAAGCGGAAGCGGTTATTGAATGTATTGTCACAGGTCAGTTTAAAAGGCAATATGAAATAAAGGAGAGGCTTAAGCGTCTGCGGGCCGTATCAATTAAAAGCGGTGAGGACTTTGAAGAAGAATATGAAAAGCAGATCGCCAACAGAAAGGTAGCAGAATCCCTTGAGAGGCTCCTGAAAAAGGCGGACTTGTGGTTTGTGGAAGCCGCCCTGTACGATTTTTCTTTTGAAGAATTTGTTAAGATTTTTCTGCTCATAGGTCAGAAAGCCAATCTGGATAAAGTAAAGCATATCAGCTTTGAATGGCTTATGAAGGCCATTTACTATCAGCATGACGGCAAGAAGCGAGTAAACATTTATAAAAAAAGGATTATTGAAAAGTATCTTTCTGAAATGACTGTGGAGGCTATTTTGGAGGGGAGAGACAGGGAAAATCTACATGTTGCCCATGACATTACCTACCATGAGAAGCTTGATGATACGCTGTTTTTCACCTTCCTTTTCTCCGCGGCGGGGAGCAAGCTCATCGATTTTTGCGTTGAAGCTGAAAAGTCCGACGTTCTTTATGAAAGCGCCATTATTCTCCTTTTTGATTTGTTCGGGCTGAGAAAGGATAAATATGACCGCTTCTATGAAGAGGAAACCTATCTTCAGACCATGAACCAGACCATTGACTACAAAAAAATTATTCTGGATTACATTAGGGGAGAAAATGTCATTGATATTGGGCCTGGAGGCGGAGCTCTCATGGATCTTATTGAGCAGCGGTATCCAAAGAAAAAGATTTTAGGCGTGGATATTGCCCAAAATGTACTGGACAGTCTCAAAAAGAAGAAGCAGCTTGAAAACAGAGCCTGGGATGTTTTATACGGAGATGCCCTCAATTTGGGCCAGTACCTTGAAAAGGGAAGCGTGGACACCATTATCTTCTGTTC
>JAEXPO010000463.1 GCA_023446675.1 Bacillota bacterium
GCCATGGTGGAGGTTTCCTTTTTCATAGCACCGGAGGATTTTGACTGGATTAAGTCCAGGCATGCCTATGGTATACTGATGCAGTCCGATGTTTTAAGCGCCAAGTGGAAGGAATATACTGTGAATAAACTCCCTCTGTAAGAGAATCTGTGAGAGAAATGGAGGCCGCTGGTGGACATTCAAAAAGTCAGACAGCTTCTTCGTATGGAAGAAGGAGAAAAACTTGATTTTAAAGCCCAGCTCCACCTTACCACGGAAAGCGACAAGAAGGAGCTGGTCAAGGATGTTTCGGCCATAGCCAACACCAGAGGCGGACGCGGGCATATTGTTTTTGGAGTGGAGGACAAGACCAAGCGTATTCTTGGAATAGATCCCGGTGCCTTTAAAGAAGAACAAATTCAGCAGATTATTTATAATCGAAGCGACCCGCCGGTTCCTGTCGGGGTGGATTTTGTTAGGCTTGAGGATAAAACCTTGGGTGTTATTTCTATTTATCGCAGTGTCCATGCACCCCACCAGATTATTCAGACCGGTGCTTTTTATATTCGAAGAGGCTCCACTACGGATTTTGCAAGGCGTTCCGAGCTTGCCTCCATGATGCAGGAAAACGGTTTGATGACCTATGAAACCGTAGGCCTTAAGAATGCAGGTCTGGAAGATCTGGACAGTGAGAAAATGAAAGATTATTTTTCAAGCATGAGCATCTCATTGGAGCAGCACCCCAATGAGGTGCTTCTTTCTGCCTTTGGCTTTATTTCAGAAAAGGGAGGAAATGGCTATTGCCCAACCATCGGAGGCATGCTTCTTTTTGGAAGGCATCCCCAGGTCTACCTTCCCCAGAGCCATATCCTTATTACCTGGAATGAGGAAGTTCGCCTCATAACAGGGGGAATTCTGGATATGCTTGACACGGGAGCTCAGGCAATAAGGGAAATACTTAACGAACCCGATTATCCCTTCCACGCGGTGGAGGAGGCCCTGGCCAATGCCCTGGCACATCGGGACTATACGGATCTTTCAAGAGGCATTAATGTCATCGTAAGCGACAAGGCGGTGGAAATAATTAATCCGGGGGCAATTACCCAGGGAAGCAGAGTTTATTTAAGCCTTCGGGATTTTGCGCCTATCAGGCGCAATGCCTGGTTGTACCAGAGGCTTATTACCATTGATTCAAAAAAGAGATTTCTTAAGTCCGGCTTGGGCATGAGCCGTATCAAATCCGCCTTCGAAGGAACAGTAAAGGTAAAATTCATTAACCTTGGCAAGCAAAATACCTTTAAGGTGGTATTACCAAGAGCTCCACAGCAAAATGTAAAAAAGGAAGATGTTTAGCCCTTTTCCGGAGATTTGGGCTTTTCCTTTTCTTGAGAAGGGGCAGCCTGGGGCATATCCAGCCTGGAAAGGATGAACTCGGCAGCAATCCTGGAGGCGTTGGCTTCCATGGACAGCTTAAGCGCCAGCAGACGCATGCTGTCGTTGAAGCTTATTTCACTCTCATCCGACGCGGCAGTGTTAACCGTATCACGTACCCTTTCGGATACCAGGTGAAGGGTTTCTTCCTGTATTCCCTTAAAAAGGTTAAAAAGCTCGGAAATAGTGCTGTTCTCAGCTTGATGCCTGAATATGCCCGCAATATCGGACAGAGGAAGCACCTGCTTTAAATGGCATATGGCCAGAAGGTAGGCCAAATGCTCACGGGTGTATTTTTTCTGTACCGGGCGGGGAATCATCTCATTTTTCACATAATTATTGATCATGGAAGGGGTAATGGAAGGGACAGAGCGCTTGTCGTCCTGCTTTTTTGCAAACACCGACAACTGGCGCTCCATATAGGTAATAACCTGATCCATATAGAGATCAATATCCGGCAGCGCATCCCAGGTGGGGGCATTAAAGCGTCCGAACTCCTCTGTCCAGGATAGCAAATTTTCTTTCAAATCACTCATCTTACTTCCTTTTTCCCTCTTCATTTTCGTAAAACCTTCTTTATTATAGCGAAAGAGGGAGGGTCTTTCAAATTTTTCTTTAATCAAATTATAATCTTTTGCTTACATAAAAACCATTGACGGAAAGAATAATATCCTATAACATAGTATTGAAAACTAGATGATACGTTTATTCATATACATGAGGTGATTATTGTGTTTAAATGCGTGAAGAAAATTGAAGTTTGGGGTGACTCGGTTTTAAAAGGAGTCATTTATGATGAACAGCGGCAGAAATACACCCGTCTTGATTCCAATAATTCCATTCTGGATCTCAACCGTCTGGGCTTTGATATAAAAAACAACGCTCGCTTCGGTATGACGGCCACCAAGGCTAAAAACCTGATGATGGGTGCACTGGAAAAGGGTGTGGATTGCCAGGCCGCTATTATCGAGTTTGGCGGGAATGACTGCGATTATCGCTGGAACGAGGTGGCTGCGGATCCGGAGGGCAATCATCTGCCCAATACCCGTTTGGATAACTTCAAGGAGTGCATTACCGATATGGTGGATGCCCTTCGAAGGCATGGCATAACGCCTGTGCTTGTGAATCTTCCGCCCATTGATGCAGAAAAATATTTTGCATGGATTAGCAGGGGATTAAGCAAGGAGAATATACTCAAATGGCTTGGGGATGTCCAGAGAATATACCGCCACCATGAATGCTACAGCCTGGCGATTATGAAGCTGGCTCAGTCACTTTCCTGCGACCTTATTGATGTGCGGGGGCCTTTCCTTCTTGCAAAAAACTACAGCCGATTTCTTTGCGAGGATGGCATTCATCCCAACAGCGAAGGGCATCATATTATGAACAGGGCCTTTGTGGAGTACGCAAGTAATAATTTTTCAGGCATTCTGTCTGTTTAATCTGTGAGGACTCATGGGTAAACTTCTCCTAAGACATGTTTTTTAAAAGCCTTAAAGACAAATCGGCCGGGAAGCAGGTATAGTGTAGTAAGAAAGACAAACGAGGCCGAATTTTTACATTTACGCAAGGAGAAGCGAAAAATGAGGAACACTACCCGCAGCATCAAAATACCCATGCTTCTTATTACCTATGGCATACTGCTCTTTTTACTGGTTTCCCATCTGGATAGTGTATTTTATTATATCGGGACGGCATTTAAAATCCTTTCGCCCTTTTTCCTGGGTATCGCAGTGGCCTATACGCTTAACCTTTTAATGAGGCTTTATGAAAACAAGGTCTTTGCCTTTTTTGGAAGGTTAAAGCGACCCATTTGGAAAAAGGTGCTTCGTCCTGTTTCGCTTACGGCCACCTTTCTTACGGTTATCCTTATTTTGCTGGGCATCGGCTTTTTCATTGTTCCCCAGCTGGGGGAAAGCATCGCCCTGCTGTCGGGCAGCATTAAGCCGGAGCTTGTTGAAAAATACATTCAAAGCATTATGAGCCAGTATGGGCTTACCGGGGACTGGTGGGAGGATTTGGCCTTCAACTGGGAAGAAATCTTCTCAAGGACAGGCCAGTTTGTATCCACTGTTGTGCCTCAGATCTACCAGTTTACCCTCACCTTTACCAATGGACTTATAAGCCTTATTATGGGCATTATCATATCGGTGTATCTCCTGGCCTCCAAGGAAAAGCTTCTTCGTATTTTGAAAAAGCTTATTTATGCTTTTCTGCCACTTAAAGGAGCTGACTGGATTATGTCGGTGGGTACACAGACCAATAAGGCGGTATCGGGCTTTATTGCGGGGCAGGTAACGGAAGCTGCCATACTTGGTGTTTTGTGCTTTATCGGCATGCTGATTTTTCAGATGCCCTACGCGCTTTTAATCAGTGTCCTCATTGGGCTGACAAGCCTTATTCCTATTTTCGGTGCATTTATAGGAACGGTGCCGGGGGCCTTTATTATTCTCATGGTGGATCCGGGCAAAACCCTCTGGTTCGTTCTGTTTATCATTATACTCCAGCAGGTTGAAGGAAATCTTATTTATCCCAGGGTAGTAGGCGGGAACATTGGTCTGGACGGCCTGTGGGTTCTTGTCGCTCTTATGGTGGGCGGAAGCCTTTTCGGCATTCCGGGTATCCTGCTGGGCATTCCGGCATTTGCTGTCTTCTATGCTCTTTTGAAGCGCTACACTCATAAGCGTCTGGAGGAAAAAGACCTCACCATAGAATAGGTGAGGTCGTTAATCCTTCAAATCGTAAAAATAGTGAAAACAGTGAAAACAGTGAAAATGAGCTTGATCAGCGCTAGCCTGTGTCACTGCTCAAGCAATTCAGAGAAGCTCTCAATATAGCCGTCGGCTTCTTCCGCAAAACCGTTTCGCTCGTGATGAGAGGCCGCATCATATACGCCGATGACGCCCATACCGGCTTTTTTTGCGCTTAAAGCGGCAGAGAACACATCCTCAAAAACCAGACAGTCCCGGGCCGGCAGGCCCAGCTTTTGTGCGCCATGAAGAAAAAATTCCGGCTGGGATTTGTGAAGGCCTGTTTCCGGTACGGAAATAAAATAGTGAAAAAGCTCCAGAATACCGTTGCTTTTAAGGGCCGGCAGGTACAGGGAAGGGGAGGCGGCAGTGGACAGAGCCAGGAGTACGCCTTTTGTCTTCAACTGGTGAAGAAATTCATAGGCCAAAGGCTTGAGCCTGAGGTTTTCCGAGTATTCACAGACTGCCATGGCATGCCATTGAGCTTCAATTTCTTCAGTGGTTTCCACAAGGCCAAAGCGCTCCCTGGTATAGGCCGAGGCCTGGGAAAAGCTCATGGTGCGAAGGGCCTGAGTGTAATCGGGGGAAGGAGGGATTCCTTTTCTTTTAAGAAATTCCTCATCAATTTTTTCCCATACGCCCATGGAATCCAGAAGCGTGCCGTCCAGGTCAAAGAGAATCCCTCTGTAAGCCTTGTTTTTAAAGTGGTAAGCCATGGATTTTGTTCCTCCCTATACTCAAAGAGCTGAGAATGCCTCACGAAGGCTTAGTGCGGCGCTTTTGGGATCCTTTTGGGCCAGAATGGCTGAAACTACCGCCGCGCCGTCAATGCCCGTTCCCTTAAAAAGGGGCAGAGTGGAAGCGTTTATGCCTCCAATAATAACTATCGGCAGAGGAATTTCCTTCTTAATACGCTTTAGCTCCTCCATAGTGACAAGAACCGCATCATCCTTTGTTCCTGTTGGGAACATGGCGCCCACGCCCAGATAATCGGCCCCCTCCTGAAGGGCCTTTTTTGCTTCCTCCAGGGTGGTTACCGATACCCCCAGTATTTTATCCGGTCCCAGAAGCCGTCTTGCAACAGGCGCGGGGAGATCGCTTTGCCCCACATGAAGTCCCGCAGCGTCCACCGCCAGGGCGATATCCAATCTGTCATTAATAATGAGAGGTACATGGAAGGAATCCGTAACGGCCTTAAGGCTTAATGCCGACTCATAGAAAGACAGAGAGCTCATTTCTTTTTCCCGGAGCTGGACGATGGTACAGCCTCCGGTCAGGGCTTGGGCGACAGAGGCCTCAAGGGTAGTCTCCTTTGGCAGAAGGCTTCTGTCGGTAACCAGGTAAAGGCTGAGATCCGAATTCTTAATCTTACCTTGATCGCTTATATCACACTTCATTAATGCGTGCCCTCCCGGCAAGGGTTTTTCCGTTTAAAAGACTTATGGCATCAATAAGCGCAACACGATAGCTTCCTGTCCCCATCCTACCCGCCTCTTCATAAGCCAGCTCTCCTGCAATGCCCATGGACAGAAGCGCGGCAGAGGCAGCCAGCAGGGGATCCTCATTGGCTCCCAGAAATGCGCCTATAAGGGCGGTTGCCATGCATCCGGTGCCTGTAATATCGGAAAGGCGCTTATGGCCGTTTTCCAGTGTAACGG
>JAEXPO010000521.1 GCA_023446675.1 Bacillota bacterium
CAGCTTGGGTGAGATTTTAAAGCAGGCAGCCATAAAAAGGGATCCTCAGGCTGCCAGGCAAATTGAAATCGAGGCAAAGGACGAGAGGAACAACGCAATAAGCAACAAAGCAAAGGCAAAGGCCTACGATATTATGCTCATGGTATTTGCTGCCTTATTATTTGCCTTCGCCTTCATGCAGGCGGTCAATTTGGCCGTTATCCTGAGCCTTGTGGCGGCGTATCTTTTTATTATTTTTACAAACGTTTACTTTTTAAACAAGTATCAAAAGGAAATGTAAACTGCTTTAAGTGGGGTTGCGGCATGCAGAGAACAGTTTCCGGCAACCCCTACCCTGTTTCGGTCGTCCTGATATTGCTTGCAGGCCGTTTGGAAGAAAAAGAAGGAGTCCAAAGCCAAGCACCTATATGTGGATTATCTTTCTTTTTTACCTTAAACGGAAAGACAGCGGTAGTGAAAAAGCTTTGGGATAGACAAATATCAAAGACTGAAAAGCTTATCATTCGGTTGCAGTCCTCTATAGGACCTTGTTTCTCCCGCCTCGCTTTGCATGGTAGAGTGCGTTATCCGCTTCATGCAAAAGGTCATTAAGGCTTTGTATTTTCTCCGGATAGGAGCTGATACCGATGGAAACCGTAATTTTAATTTTATTGCCCTTATCCAGAAGAAACTCCGTTTGTTCCACATTCTTTCGGATTCGTTCAGCTATGTCAAAGGCCTTATGGTATTTAAAGTCCGGCAGTAGGACTGCAAACTCCTCACCGCCTTTTCTGGCAAGGAAGGCTTCCTTACCGCTGCTTGATACAAGAATATCTGCGAGCTGCTTTAAAACCCTGTCTCCGGACGAATGTCCGTAGGTGTCGTTGACTTTTTTAAAGAAATCAATATCTATCATAAGCATGGACAAATCCGCCTGCTTGTCGGCCGCGGCTGCCGAATACTTATTAAGCAGCCTGTCAAATTCCCTCACACTGTTAAGCCCCGTTAAAAAATCCTTTTCGGATTCCTGCTTCAGCTTAATGTAGAGCTCATTGGTTCTAAAAAGATACACAAGAGCGAAGTACACAATAATGGAAACCACAATGGTAGAGAGTGTGTATCTGTAGAGGATATAAAATACTGTGGTCATGTCCATTACAAAAAGGGCTGTCCAGACGGCTGAGGAAATAAGGTTTACCGCGCACATGACAATGTACTTCCTTTTGAAATTCCAATTTTTAACCGAAATAACGGCTAAAAAGATAAATACGATGACGAGGTTGATAAAAGCTGCAAACGAAGCGCTGTTCATACCAAAATAACCAAACCGGAAGGCAAGGATTATCCCACCCGTCACAAAGCCTGAGACACGGCCGCAGTATATGGTGGAGACAATTAAAGCGATCAGCCTGAAATCCATTATCATGTTATTGGAAAGGTCGATACCGTTAAACATAAGGAGGCATCCCGTCAAACCAAATAAAGCTCCGACAGCTAATTTGGTTTTCAGGTTGGATTGGGCATCTATTTTTTTATTGGTAAAAAGCTGACTTCCGAAATACAAAAAGGATATAAGAATGGAAGCATTGACAAACAGTGAATTCAGCATAATAACTCCTCATATGAAATGGCCCCTTCACCCACAACCGAATGAAGGCACTATGAGCGTAGCAAATTTATACACTGTATGCAAGTTTCTTACACAAACTGGAAAAATAGAGTACAAACCAAGACGGCCTTATGACGGGCGCACCATGCCTTAATGAGAAGCTCCTGCTTTAAATTTTAATATAAGTTAGTTATGAGTAGAAAAATTTAGTAAAAGAAAGCCTTAAGTCTATTGCTTAAGCTCCGGGTTGATTCTTCTGCCTTTTCCGGCGGCCCGCGCAAAGCTTAAAAGCATGGCTGCCAGGCTCACCCCAGCCGCAAAAAGCAGTACTATACGAAAACCCTTCATGAATTGGACAGTATCCACCATTCCATTCTCTCCCGACATGGAATTGATGCTGAGCCTGGAGGAGAAGGTAAAAAGAATAACGGAAAAGGTGGTTCCCGAAACCAGTCCAAGATTCCGGAACAGCGCGTTGATTCCTCCGGCAATGCCCAGCCGGGTAACAGGCACCGCCCCCATAACGCTACTGTTGTTTGGCGACTGGAACAGCGCACCGCCCACACCCAGAAGGGTCATAATAAGTGCAATATGAAGCCGTGAGCTTTGGACTCCCAAAAAGGAGAGCAGCACCAGCATCACGGTGCTGATTAAAAGTCCGGCAACGGTAAGGGGCTTATAGGTGATTTTATCGGACAGCATGCCGCTTATTGGGGCCACAACAGCCGTTGCCAGAGGATAGCAGGAAATAAGAATACCCGCCTCAAGAGTATTGAGCTTTAATATATACTGCAGGTAAAAGGGCATAAAAAGAAGGGTGGTGTTCAGCGCGACAAATACAAGATAAGCCGCCCCTAAACCGGTGGAAAATTCATACAGCCGAAAGAGGCTTAAGTCGATCAAGGGCGAGGCAGCCCGTTTCTCAGTCCTAATGAAAAGGGTAAGAATCAGGCCTGAGCCTATCAGCATAAGGAGCGCAAGCCAAAGAGTCAGATGTCCGTCCTGATAGGACAAAAGCCCGGTAAAAAACAGCATTACAGCAATAATAAACAATAGGGCACCCTTGAGGTCAAAGGGAGTCTTATCCGGAGCATTATCATTCTCCCGTACCGGCTTTTGATCGGGAATAAGAAAAAGGGTCAGAAGCAAACCCAGAAGACCAATGGGAAGGTTAATCCAGAAAATAGACTGCCAGCCTGCCGCACGAACCAGCACACCTCCCAGGCTTGGCCCGGCAAGGCTTCCCAGGGAAACGGCAACTCCCGTAATACCCAGGGCTTTTCCTCTTTCAGCGGGAGGAAAAATACGGGTTACGATACCTTGGCTTAGGGCCATCATAGCTGAGGCCCCCACTGCCTGTAAAACCCGAAAGAGCACAAGCATTTCAAGAGAACCGGAAAGGGCACACAGGGCGGATCCCAGGGTAAAAACAAAAAAGCCTGCCGCAAAAATCTTCTTTTTGCCATACAGGTCGGAAAGCCTGCCCCATATGAGTAAGAGCACCGAAATAACAAGAAGGTAGGCGGTAACAACCCATTGAATGGAGCTTATAGGTTTCCCGAATTCCCCTGATATAACCGGAAGGGCAATGTTAACGATACTTCCGTCCAAGGTTGCCATAAAGGTGCTTAAGGTCACATTAAAAAGAATGAAGTACTTTTTTATGCCTTGGACGACTCCGTCGTCCGCATGCTTGTCCATTATTCACGCCTCCGAAATGCCGCAGGGCTGTATCAGGAATTCACCTTACAGGGCTTTTGCTTTATAAGGATTGATTTTCCATCAGATTCTGCCTGTCAAAGTCTATATCATTTGTATCATATGATTAGGATAACCAGGTGTCAATACTTTTTAAATGACCTTCATTCGTAACAGAATTTAATTGAGCGCCGGAGCAGGTTTAATTCCTGACTATCCGCATCGGAATGAATCCGATAGGTCAAATGCTTTCACTGTGCATCGGCATCAAGGCCGTAATAATACATGGTGGAGGTTTCCTTAAAACCGCCGGACTGGTAAAGCCTCAGTGCCGTTTCATTTTCGGCTGCCACCTGAAGCATAATTTGATCGGCCTTTTTCTCTTTAAGAATCTCCACAGCCTTTAAAAGCAGCGCTCTGCCATAGCCCTTTCCGCGATACTCGGGCAGTATCCCCAACCCGTATATTCCTCCGATTCCGGAGATAAGCTGGAGATGAACCTTTCCAATAACCTTCTCTTCTATTTCAACAAGATAAATGCTGATTCCTTTTTTCTCCTCTTCCTCCGGCAGAAGCAGGTTCTCTGATGTGCCGATGTTTTCCGCCGTATTTTCTTCAGGCAGCTCATCATTAAAATAAATATGATTTTGACGGGCAATTTCCATGGCATCCGAGTTCAGAGCTTTACGAAAAACAATTCTTTTTATATCCTCATTGTTTGAATAATCCGGCTCCTGCCTTAAGAACATTTCGTATTCCGCATGCCTGAAGGACGCCCCGGTCTTTTTAATGAAGGACAGCCCCGGTTCAGACTTTTTGTCACACAGAAGAAGCATTGTCCCGCCATTGCGCCTTTTCCATTCCTCTTTAACCAAATCAAAGAGCTTGGAAAAAACACCCTGCCTTCGGTAGTCCGGATGAACCATCCCGTTAACCTCAAAAGTATCGCCTCCGGCAAACTGGCCTATGCCAAGGTACCCGATGAGTGTTTCTCCATCAAAGAACATAAATTCATTGCTATCCCGAATGCTGGGATTGGAGCTGCCTTGGGAGGCATTCCGCTTGTAATCCAGCTCCAGTTTTAAAGCTACCCCGTCCTTACCTGTACAAAGATCTTGCAGGCAGGAAATACGGCTGTAGTCATCCTCATTAATGGTTTGTTTAAGCTTAATCCAGGGTTCCCGGATTTTTTGCATTTTACTACCTCCTCTTAAATTTAATGGACAGCTTTTATTTTTTGAAGCTTATTCCAGGTAAAACTTTAACATATGAGGTTCAGGATAATCCAGTTCTATAGCCATTCTTTCCACTTAATCCACAATCCTGGCATAAATCCCGGCATAACATTTAGTCCCATAAGGCTGTCAGAACCGAATGCGACTCAAAGCAGTGAGGCTTTGCGCAAAAAAGGGGAAAGGCCATTCTCTCAGATTGCCTTTCCCCTGATTGATTTCATTTAGAGGGAGTCTTTTTTCTCGCCCTCCAGTAAGTCCATCAAATCGTTGAATAAGGTAATAGTGTCCTCAAGAGGCTTGGAGCTCAGCATATCAACGCCTGCTTTAGCCAGGGTATTAATGGGGTAATCGCTTCCGCCGCTTTTCAAGAAGCCCATGTATTTTTCCACTGCGTTTTCCTCACCGTTTAGGATCATCCGTGCAAAAGAATTGGCTGCGGCATGACCCGTGGCATATTGATAGACATAATAGTCCCTGTAAAAATGAGGTATTCTAGCCCATTCCATATCTATTTCGGGGTCCACAATGAGCTCGGATCCAAAATATTTTACGTTAAGCTCATGCCAGAAGCTGCAAAGCTCATTGGCCGTAAGGGGTGTACCGGCCTCTGTGCTTTCATGGGTAAAGAGCTCAAATTCGGCGAACATAAGCTGCCTGTACACCGTGGTGCGAATTTGCTCCAACTGTGAATTAATCAGGTACAGCCTTCTGTTTTTGTCCTTTTCCGTTTTAATGAGATGATGAATTAAAAGGGCTTCATTGGTTATGGAAGCAACCTCGGCGCAGAAAAGAGTATAGCGGTGATAAATATAGGGCTGTGTTCGGTTGGAATAAAAGGAATGGAGTGAATGGCCCATTTCATGGGCAAGGGTTAAAACATCCTTAAGACGGTTATTGTAATTTATCAAAATATAGGGCAGGTTTTTATAACCGCTTATGGAATAGGCTCCCGAGGCCTTGCCCTTATTGGGGTACCTGTCCACCCACCCGTTTTTTATACCGGCTTCAAAATCTCCCAGATACTCTTCTCCAAGCGGCTTCAAGCCGGCCTTTATGGTTTCTACCGCGTCATTAAACTCAATATGCTCAACGGGTACATCAATGACGGGTGCATATAAATCATACATGTGAATTTCATCAAGCCCCATAAGACGCTTTTTAATACCCACATAGCGATGCAGAGCGGGCAAATTGGCATTAATGGTCTCAATTGCTTTTTTGTAAACCTCTGTAGGTATGTCATTAGGCTTTAGCGCACTTTCAAGAGTAGATGCGTAATTCCTGGTTTTCGCGTCGAAAACATCATTCTTTACGGATGAAATGAGAAGCGCGGCATAGGTATTTTTAAATTTGCCGTAGGTGGAATAAAGGGCCTTAAAAGCCTGCTGCCTGACTTCTCTGTTTTTCGATATAAGATACACCGAATAATCGTTTTCGGAAAATTCCACCTCCTGACCCTCTTCATTCTTTATGGTGGGAAAGGTCATATCGGCATAGGACAAGAGCTCGAAAACATTCCCGGAAGCAGACAGGCAATCGGAAACGGAAGCCAGAAGCTTTTCACTTTTCGCATCCAGTGTATGCGGCTTAAGCTTTAGAATTTTCTGTAGCCGGAAGCTGTAGAGCTGGAGCTCAGGCAGCTTTTCAATGGTCTTCTCAATGGTACCCTCCGGATAGGACAAGATTTCGGGTACGAAGAAGGAGCCCAGCGCATCCAGTTCTGCCAAAAATGAACCAATCTTATTTTTCAATGCAATAAAGGTGGTGTTTGCCGTATCCTCGTCACTGCGCATTTTCGCATAAATGTATAGCTTTTCAGTAATGAGGGACAGCTCCTCGTCCAATCGGAAAAAGGCCAGAAGCTTTTCCGGATCCGACAGTTGTCCGCTGAAGCCGGACAGAAGAAGGGCTTTTTCCTTAAGCAGTGAAAAATCCTTTTCCCAGTCCTCCAGGTTATCATACATAAGGTTAATGTTCCATTTGTCCTGCTGGGGTATTTCATCCCTGGTTTTTATCTTTTTGATACCGCTCATTTTTTCCTCCTGCTCTCAAAAAGGCTTAAAAAGCTCCTTTATGCTTTATTTGATTTACATTATATTTACCATTAGATGCCTATTTAAAACACGCTCCAATGCCCTTAATTACTACAATTTTATATCTCCCGGAGAAGCCTAAACACTATTTCCCATTGCCTTTTATAATTCCCGCAGGGCTTTCAAATTCTTCCTACCGGTGCAATATAAATTGTAAATTCATCCACACCGTCCACGTTTAAAAGGCTGTCTATTTTCTTTTGATCATACGCCCCAATGGCACAGGTTCCCAGGTTAATGGACTCGCAGGCAAGATAAAGATTCTGGCAGAGATGGCCCGCATCCAGAGCAATCAGCTTGGGGGCTATGATATCATAACGCCATTCACAACGGTAAGGCAGTGTTGTCCAGAAAAAAGTAACGGCACCTTGGCCGGCAAAGGACTGGAAATTGCAGGCCTCCGTTACCTTGTCGGCCAGCTCGTCGTCCTCCTTTAAAAGCAATAATTTATGCTCCAGGGGAAGATAGCGGTATAAGCCCGGTTTTATGCCCTCAACCCGTTGAATGGCCAGATAGGTTTCGAAAGCATGGCGCGCACCTCCCGAGGGCACGGTTCTGCGCATTTTACTTTCCCTGCTGACGCCCTGGGTTGTCCACAGTAAATAGGACAGCTCCTCCAATGTCAGCGTATCCAGGGTATAGCTTCTTCTGCTTCTTCTTTTGTTTACGACCTCCAGAAAGGGAGCTCCACCCAGTGTGAAAGCTTCAGGCTCCACTAAATCAAGCTTAGTGCTGTTTTCCGGATAAGCCTTTTGAAACTCCGGCATGGGAACCTTTTTTCTTTGATCGGTTTGTATTTCTCCCCATCTGTTCCAGTCGCCTTTTAAAATTTCTCTGCCTTCCCTTGCATCCTTCATAGGTTTGACCTCCGCATCATTTATTATTTATTATCATTTATTTTTCTTTATTATAATTTATTCAGCTTATTATTTCATCCCGTACTGTCCCTTCACTATCTTTAATTCTTAAGATTTTGAGCCCTACCCCCGACCTCCGGAGGCCTTTGATTAAGATGCGTTGGTTTTTCAGCTTGCAGACAGGATATAATTAAAACCATAGACATAGACAGGGAGGTGCAAAGCCATGCAGAATGTGATATTAGAGAAATTAAAATACATCGAGGAGGAAAACAATGTTAAAATCCTCTATGCTGTGGAATCGGGCAGCAGAGGCTGGGGATTTGCATCCCGAGACAGTGATTATGATGTACGTTTTATTTATTGCTATTAATGATTCCAGCCTGGATTAAACCGGTACAGCTTTGACGGCCTGTGCCACGCATCCTTTGTAAACTGGTTGGTTTCAATAACCTTATCCGCAATTTTTCTTCTAAACGCCGCGGAGAGCAGCTCCTTGCCAAGTATGACCTCATACACCTGCTGCAGCTCCGACAGCGTAAAAAGCTCCGGCATAAGATTAAAGACGATGTCCGTATAGTCGATTTTATTTTGCAGCCGCTCAATGCCATATCCAATCATTTTGGCATGATCAAAGGCGATGCCCTCAACATGGGTCACTTCTCTTGTTTCTTTCAGAACCTGCCCTTCAAACGCTTCCACAACCTTCACCCCGGCGGATAGGGTTTCCAAATCGCTCCAGAGCTTCATGGTATAGAGCTTATCATAAACATAGCCCTTTTCCGTAAGGCTTTTCATTTTCTGAGTGAGATGGTAGGACACATTGAACCACTTGGCTTCGTCCGCATCGTCACCGGCAACGATATCCAGCTTGGAGCTGTCTGCCAGGGCCATATAGGAGCAGCTGATGACCCTTGTTCTGGGATCCCTGCCCACATCGCCCCAGGTGTATAATTGCTCCATGTAGACATTATCCACATTGGTTTCTGTTTTAAGCTCCCGAAGAGCGGCTTCTTCCAGGCTTTCCCGGACAGAGGCAAAGCCTCCCGGCAAGGCCCACTGCCCAAGGTAGGGATGGTCTCCCCTTTTCACCATAAGCAGCTTCAAAGTCTTCTCAGGAAGCTTCCTGTAGTTTTCCTCCTCCTGGCTGACCACGGTGAAAATCAACATGTCCACCGTTACGGAGGGCCTTTCATATTTATCGGCATCATAAACCTTTAAAAATTCTTCCTCGGTTAAGCCTTTTTTGTTTCTCAGCTTCTCATCCAAATCCACTTCCACCTCATTGGGTTACTGTTGACGACAGCCCTGCTAACATTTATTGCTTATTTGAAAGCACCTTTAGGCATGCAGGCATGCTTTACAATGACATTGACGCATCTGTTACTAACACTTTAATATTATCATTGTATTGTGAATCCTTAAGCTTGTCAATCAAATTGCCTCATCCTTTGGCAAATTCTTTACAAGTCTTTGATAAAGCGACTGTAGGCATTTGACACGAATGTGCGGCACACCGCCTTGAGGCTATCGTCCTTCCAGATATTCGAATAAGGGTTTCTCTTTATAAATCGGCGGCTGCCCAAGAAATGGCTCTCTGAACCCGTGGAATTTGAGTCCGTGAGAAGTACTTTACTAGTTAAGCTGTTTTTTGGATCCGCTATGAGTTTGGATCAAGTGATTTCACTTCTGGAGAAAATAAGGAATACCGCAAAAAACAAACAGGAACATTATCAGGCGGGTAAAAACCACCTGTCGGGCGGCGGTTTCAGATGGTTTGCTTGATTCTGTGCTAATGCGTTTGGTGATATGAAGCGCTTCTTAATTGGGGCTGCCTTATACACTTAGCTTTGCGTCCCCGGCTTTAGCCGGGGACGCCCTTTGCTCTATTTATTTTTAAAAGCTACTCTGTTTTTCTTATGCCTTCCGCGTCCACCTCCTATCCGTCCACGGTGGTACTTTGGGCAAGCTTGCCGTCTGCGTAAAAATAATACCCTTTGCCGCCGATTTGGAGCTACTTGCCGTAATCGTTCATCGTCCAGCCCTGAGCGGTATCACTGAAAACCGTAAGCTCCACAAAGCGGCGCAGTACAGCAGTCACCTCGGCACGGGAAGCCGTTCCCCGCGGGTCATAGAGATTATTATTTTTCCCTTGAATGATGCCTGCCATCTGGATGCGCTTTACGGACGGAGCCGCCCACGCACCAATCATGGCATTGTCCGCAAAGACGATCTGAGCGTGAACCTCCGGCAGTTTGTATCCGATAGCCGTGGCATATTTGTCCATAATAACCGCCATCTGCTCACGGGTCACAAGACCGTCCGGGTCGAACTTGCCGCCGCCAATGCCGACCAGAATATTATTTTTTACGCCCCATTCGATATAGCCCATGTAGTAAGCATCGGCCCTTACATCGGTAAAACTGGACTTCTTATAGGCGCTTGTGTCCGCATCTGCCAAGCGTCCAATTGCTGTTACAAACATTCCCCGTGTCATGGAACCGTTAGGGTTGAAGGTGGTGGCACTGGTACCGATCATAAGGCCACGATTTGCGACAAAAAGAATATCATCCTTAGCCCAATGACCGTCGATGTCGGTGAAGTTGAAGCTGGCTTTATAGGCTACGCCGTAAGTGGAGAAATGGCTGGTGGAAAACATCACCGTCCCGCGCTGTGCATCATAGCTGGAATCGGTAAGGTAGGTTACTTTTCCCTTTGCGTCCACATAGACGGCGTAAACATTGCCCGCGATTTCACCCTTTTGCAGGGCATAAGGAATCTCCACGCTGACGCTGCCGTTGCCAAAGTCGGTCACGGACTTGCCGCTGCCATAGAGTGCTTTGAAGTCATATGCGGGACGGCTGCCGATGACGGCCTTTGCGTCGCCGGACAGCCTTGTATTGTCCATGCGAGTGGCAGACAGCTGTACGTCGGCCTTTGCCTGCCGGTTGATTTCCGTTACCGCCGCAAGATCAATGCCGATGGTAAGGTCGGGACGGTCAATGACAAGCTGGACGCTGGCAATCTTGTTGCGGATGACCTGCTCCTGTGTGGTCTTTGGCAGATTGACTGTGACTGTATTTGCATCCTTACCGGCGGTGGTGACATGGATCACTGCTGTGATGTCACCTGCGATCACGCCTTTTTTTGCCGCCTCTGCCTTTGCGTCCGCAATGGCGTCTGTGATGTTTTTGTCGGTCAAACTGACACTGGCATTGCCTTTATTGTCTACCGTGGCCTTATTTTCTGTACTGCCGGTGACCGGCTCGGTGGGCTTAGTGGACGGAGTGGAATTACTGCCGGAGTCACTGTCATTGTTCCCATTTCCGCCATTTCCGCCATTTCCTCCCGTATAAGCGGTCGCTGTGACGGTAATGGTTTTCTGCTCGGTTGTTTCGCTTTGGCTGCCTTTGGATACCGTAACGGTAAAGGTATAGCTGCCGTTCGTACCGCTGGGATTTGCGGAAGTTCCCGCAATCGGTGCGGTGTAGCTGACCTTGTTTATGGCGACGGTAACTTCGCTGTTATTGACTGCCGTTTTCGCAGCACTTTTTAGTGCCGTTTCAATAGTATCCTCGTCCGTTGCTGTAGCTTGGGTCATGTCAGCGTAGCTTACACCCTGTGCGGCAGCTTTTGCCGCAGCGACGGTTGCAATATCCTGCTCAGGAGCAACATTCACGGTCATGGAAAGACTCTTGCTGTCGTTCACACTGCCCTTGGAGAGGACAACCTCATACTTCCCGGTGGTGCTGTTGTAGCTAACGGTTGCGGTCACCCCTGCGGCATCCCCGGTGAGCAAAGTGCTCACATAGGCCTGTACGGCGGCTGTTTTTGCCGTCTGATCCGCATTGAAAGCGACATCGACACTTCCGTCAACCAGAGCGGTTTTTGCCGCAACAATTGCCTCTGCATCAGTGACGCTGGTATAAGCTGTCGCCGTAATGCCAATGTTTTTTTCATCGGTTGTCTCCCTTTGAGTTCCTTTGGATACCGTAATAGTAAAGATATAGCCGCCGTTCGTACCTCTGGGATTTGAGGAGGTTCCCGCAATCGGCACAGTATGGTTGACTCTATTTATGGTGACGGTAACGCCACTGTTATTGACTGCTGCTGCTGCAGTGTTTTGCAGTGCTGTTTTAATAGCATTCTCATCGGGTGCAGTAGCTTGGGTCATATTGGCGTAACTTGCGTTCTGTGCGGCGGTTTTTGCCGCAGCTATGATTGCAGTATCCGGATCAACAGTCACGGTGTAGCCGACAGTGCTTGAGGTTGCGGCTTTGTTGTATCCATTGGCGGCATACTCGGCGGTTAGTATGTAATTATCCGCAACAGACGGCCTCCAAGTATAGGCAGCCACGCCGTCGGCGTTCAGGCTTGCCGTGCCGAGGGTCGTCCCTCCGTTCTTAAAGGTAATTTGCTGCCCATTTACATTCGAGTCTGAATAAAAGCCCGTGAGGGTTGCCGTTAAAGTTACAATATTACCCATAATTTGCTGATTCGAGGGAACTGTCGTCAGCGCAAGCGCAGTCGTATATCCGACTACATTGAAAGTTATTGCATTGGAGGTGATGGTTGTTTCGCCGCCGCTGCCGCTGTAAGTTACATAATAGCATATCTGACGAGTGGATGCGGTGTCGAGCGGAATATAGCCATTCGATGCCGTCCAAGGTACCCACCCGCCGGAGTTAACGGAGTTCTGCCAGCCTTGTGCCGTGATCGCAATTCCGTTAGGCGTTACCGTTGGAATATATTGTGTAAGGTCACTCAGCACAAGTCTACGCCCCGCCATAAAGGAATCGGGAATAGACAGTGTGCCGATGACAGGTACAGGCGCTGCAAGCTGCACCACATTGCTTGCGCCATTTTGGATTATGTAGCTACTGCTGTCGCTGAAGAAATAGCCGCTGTAATCGGCGGAGTTTGCGCCGGTGATGTTGCGCGGGCTGCCGCTTGTGGGAGCATCAATTGAGGTCACCCAAATCGATGCGCCGGTGGCAAGTGGCATATCGATAGAAAGGGAATTATAGCTGTACAAGAATACATTGCATTTAGTGCCGCCGCCAGTCTCTATATTATCTTTGATAACAGCTGTGCCGCCTATTTTATAAGTCCCGCTGGCGTAGATGGAGATACCGCCCACATGAGAGCTTTTATTACCGGTAATGCTACCGCCTGTCATATGGAAGGTGGCGTCCGGTACAGAGACAGCACCACCATCAATGGTCGCTTCATTGCCGGTAATACTGCCGCCCTGCATGATAAACGATGCCCCGGATTTAACCCTTACACCGCCGCCCCACACAGATGTCTTGTTGCCGGTGATATCGCCGCCCTGTAATGTGAAATTACCGCTCACACACACACCGCCGCCGTTATCATTGGAGCTATACCCTCCGGTGATGTGACCCTGATTTGAAGCCTCAGTTGTACTGCTGTCCTTGAGGGTCAGGCTGCCGCTGACAGTGATTACATTGCCGTTTGCGGTTGCCATCGTAAGTCCACGGTTGATATCCTTGCCGTTCAGGTCAAGGACGGTGGATTTACCACTTGCAAATGTCATCGGCCATGTATTGTGGTTGTCCTTGTTGATATCCTCCAGAAGCTGAATGTATAACGTGCCGCCGGTTAAGCCGTTGGCGTTGGTAACGGCATCAGCCAGTGTTCCTTGTGTCCACGCTGTCGGTGCGGCGCCGTCGCTTCCTGCTATTCCCCATCGGACTTGTGCCGGGGGAGCCGGGGCGATTCGGACGTACTTATAGGGGCTGGACGAGGCATAAACGCCCACGTTGAAGACGACGACAGTCGCCCCGGTACCCGTCTTGTCCGCCCCGGCGGTCGCTATAAGGCCTGTGGCGGTCACCGAGCCGGTGAGATTAAGGGCTCGCGTGTCTCCCGTGGCAGTTATGGCGGAGGCTGAAAACGTGGTGCTGCCGATGGCATACATACCATGACTGATATTGGAGCCGCTGGTTCCCCCGTTGGCGCTAACGGTGGAGTTTGCAATGGTGGTAGCAGCGCTGCCGCAGAATATACCATAGCTGCCGCCGTTGTAAAGGGTCTCTCCGGTGTCAGTGGTGTCCCCGCCGTTGGCCGTAACGGTTGCGTCTGTAATGTTAAGGCTGCCAAATGAAGAAGAGAAGATGCCGCCGCTTGCATTGTTGCTTGAGCCTGAGGTGTTGCCCCCCGTGGCGGTTACGGTGCAGCCGTTAATCGTTACGCCGTTGCCCGAGATGCCGTAGCTGAACTGCGTGCTGGGCGCACTGATAACAGTAAGACTGCCTGCTACCGTGCTTGTAATTTTTACCGTTCCCCAAAAAGCGTAAATCCCACATGGCCGGTATTGGCCGGTCACACCGCTGATGTCAACCGAGCTGCTCCCGATGAGATCAATGTTCAAGTCGCCGCTGTTCTTGAAGATGCCCCCACAGTTGCCATAGTAATTGCCGTTTTGACCTTCGCCTGTGCCGGGGGGGCACAGGCTTGTAATGCTTGCGTTGTTCAGCGTAAGGGTGTCGCTAGCTGCGTCATAGCTGACTGTGCCGTCGCCGAGCACATCGCCTGCATTTTCGCTGGTGACCTTGGTCGTACCCACCCAAATGCCGTAGTCGGTTGATACAGAGATTTCAGCTTCGTCAAGCGGGGAAAATGGGATACTTTCTCCGCTCGCAGCGGATGTGTCCGCTTCCTCCGCCATAGACAAAATCGGCAGTTGGGTCAGCATCATACAAAATGCCAGTGCGAAGCTTAATAAGCGTTTTTTCATTTTGTCTCTTCCTCCTCTTTTTTATCTGCATGAACGGTCGGGTCAACTGTGCACCGTTTTGCAGACGGGTCAAAAATGCCGTTTGAGCCCTTCTTATGCCTGCATACTCCGGTTTCAGCGGGATGCTCGGTAAGAATGCCAAAATCCCCATACTTGCAGTACCAGCACTCCCAGCTGGAGAACAACCGGCTTTCGTCCTGTTCAAAAGCATCACAGAAGTCGCTGCGCCCTATTTCAAGCCTGCCGGCCGCCATCTTTACCGCCCCGGTTCTGTCACGGGGTTTTTCTTTCATAAAAATCACTTCCTCCAAGCTGATTTCTCAATATGGATTATGCGAAAAAGCTGCGACCGAAAACCGGCCGCAGCGTAATTGCAGGATATTTGGCGTAAATGTCGTAAGTTTGTCGCATTTCGGGGTTTGATACTACAAGTGAAGCAGAACCCGCGTCCTGAACACACCGTCCTGAGCGGTAAATTCCACCATGCCTTTATAGCGCTCGGCGGTATAAGTAATACTCTTTGTTCCCGTGCCGCCGCCGTGCTTCTGGGATTTTGGAAAGTCACCGTCAAAGACGATGTTATCCGTACACACGTTTTCGAACACAATGTGAAGCTTTCCGGCTCCGTTATAGACGGAATAAGCAATCTTCACGGTAATAAATTTCTCTGCTTCGTCAGGGCAGCGCAGGCAGCCCTCCACGGCATTTTCAAAGGAATTGGCGAGAATACCGGCCAGTGCGACCTCGTCCATCGGGAGATTTGCGGGAATACCCGCGTCCATTTGTGTTTTGATTCCGTTCTCCCCTGCCCGCGCCGCCCATCTTGACAGGATGGCGTTTGCGGCAGGGTGCTGACAGATGTCCGACAGAGCCGCACTTTCCGTTCTCTGCGTCTGTGCGTTTAAATAGGCAACCGCTTCCTGTGTTTTCCCGCCCGCAAGCATCGCCAAAAGCGTGTCGTAGTGATGGCGAAGATCATGGCGGTCGCGGCGGGCGGCGCTCAAGGCATTTTTCTGTACCTCTATCTGTTCTTCCCAAAGCTTATTTTGCTGAGCAAGGATTTTTCCCCGCTCCTGCTCCTCATATTTCCCCACAATCGCATTGATTGACCGGAATATCAGGAGGTTGACGCTGAAAAACACCAGATAGGAGCTTGCAACCAGATACCAGCGGTAATCCTGTTCATACCAATAGAAACGCGGGAAATATAGAATAACGGCTTCCAGAACATAGAAGAAAAAGGCGGCCAGCATGATGAAATTCCATTCTTTACCAATAACCTTTGCCAGCCTGCGGAAGCGCGGCCGCAGATATTTGAAATTAAAAAGCAAGAGCACTCCGAACAGCACGGTTCGGTTTAGCAAAAATTCGATATTGTAAACCAGTCCTGAATATTCGGTGGTGCATAGATCGGAAATATAGGATATTCCAAGGTATAAATTAAACTGAGTGAACATGACAAAAAGCGAAACCGGCCACCTGTCGGCGGAGCAGATGATAATAAGAAGCAGACACAACCCCACTTCGACGGGGATAATCAAGCTCTCCGCCAACTCCTGCCCATATAAGAACAGCAAAGCGCAATATGCCCCGGCAACCGCGCTATAAATCGCAACGGTAATTGTAACACGTTTTCTTTTCGGCTCCTTCAGCTTAATAAGTGAGAAGAAAAACAGGCCGATATAAGCACCCGTCTGCAAAAACCGCAGAAGTATCAAATAAATAATCATAGATAGAGTCCCTCCCTTAGCGATTACATACGTAATCCATATACCGTTTTTTGAAATCCGTGTATTTTCGACTGAGTACCGGGATTTTAGTGCCGGTAGAAAGCGCGACGCTTCTGGAGGAAAGCTCAACGATATAGTCCATATTAATGATGTAGGTGCTGCCGCACTTGTAAAAACGCGGCTCCTCTTCGAGAAGTTCAAACAGCTCGGTTGAGGATTTCCGAACCCTGATTAAATTGCCGTCTGATAAATATAATTTCTGAACATGGCTATCTGTTTCAGCATATACAAGCTTGTTTAGCTCCACACGGCTGATACCGCCGGCCGATTTGACGGTAAGCACCACTCCGCGCCTGTCCGCAAGGTTATAGAGCGCCTTGTCAAGAGCCGCAAAGAATTCTTTTTCCGAATAAGGCTTCACCAGATAGTGCGCAGCGTTTAACGAGAATGCATCGACAGCATGATCACGCGATGTAGTAAGGAAAATGATCTGGCAGTTGTCACCTATATTCCGCAGCTCCATCGCTGCATCCGTGCCGAGAATACCCGGCATATAAATATCGAGCAGCAGTACATCAAAGCCGCCCTTCGCTTCCACATAAGCAAGCATCTCTAAAGGAGCGGTGAAAAGCTCTGTTTTCATATTCTGTTGTGTGTGTTCACAGGCGTATTTCTTGAGCAGGCTGTCAGCCTGTTCAAGCTCTTTTGGCTGGTCGTCACAGATTGCAATACGCAGCATAGCGGTCACTTCCTTGTGGTATATTCTCCTCGAGGGTCAAAATGATTTTTGCTCCTTTGGCTTGTCCGTCTTTTCTATTATGTTCAGCATTTCCTCCATCCTCTGCTTTTCATCCGGGGATAAAGCGTCTGAAAGGTAATTGCGTCCTACCCCCTGTTTTTCTCTGAATTCCTGCTGCAGCCTTGCGTTAGCCCTTTCAATATCATCCTTCAAATCCCTGGCGGATAAAAGGGCACAGCCCGCGCCCCTGATGATAATCTGCTGAAGTCCGTCAGAGGTAGCGACGGTTATGCTGTATTTATTCCGGTTGTCGTGGGCGAATTTTTCAATGTACTGATCCGCTGTTTGGGCTTCCCGGGTATACACCACATGGATATTATGATAGTCGATGATTTCCTCGCTGTGTCCCTGAACACGGTAGGCGTCAAATACAACAATGACATGGCATTTTCGGATGCCCTGATAATTGCTCAGAATGTCCAGCAGCTTCATTCTGGCTCCGTCCATGTTATCGTCCACATGCTTCTTGAGATCCTCCCAGGCATAAATAATATTATAGCCGTCCACAAGGAGGTACTCCTCCTTAATTTCCTGCTGCTTCCTTATATGTGAGGAAGTCTCATTATAGCTGTCTCTGGCGGTATTGTGCCTTTTCCAAACCGTCTTTTTTCCCTGATTTCTATAAAAGGTGCTGTTGAAAATCTGATCGATTTCATCAAGGCTTATAAAGCGGTCTTCGGTGACTTCTGCCTGGAACGGTTCTTCCTCGGCCGGCTCTTCCTTAACCTGAAGATAGCCTTCCAGATGCATGTAATCCTTTACCAAATCCCATTCCACTAAAAAGCCTCCCCCATGGGAGCAGAATACGGAGCTTGTGGGATTTTCCAGATCGCTTTCCGAATCATAGCCGGTGCTTCTAATAACCTCGTCGGCATTATGACAGGGTTCATAGCCTTTCAGGCTGCTAAAGAGGCGCCCATGCCCCCTGGTATAGGCCGTAACCTCTTTCTGATAATTTCGCATGGTTAAAACTGGGGCGCTTCCAACAAGAACAGTCATTTCACCGTCGGTTTGGGCCACCTCGCAGGTACCGCACATTTTATCAATGTCGGACATGGCCCTCCCCACCATTTTCTCGGGAAGCTCCAATTGAAATCCATAATAAGGCTCCAGCAAAACAGACTGAGCCTCCTTCAAGCCCTGACGGACAGCCCGGTATGTGGCCTCTCGGAAATCTCCCCCCGCCGTATGCTTGGGGTGGGCACGGCCTGATACAAGAGTGATTTTCATATCGGTAATGGCAGCGCCTGTTAAAACGCCTTTGTGGGCTTTTTCCTCCAGATGGGTTAAAACAAGCCTTTGCCAGCTTTTACCCAGCACGTCCTCACTGCAGCTAACCCCAAACTGCAAGCCGCTTCCGGGCTCTCCCGGCTCCATAAGAAGGTGCACCTCCGCATAGTGCCTCAAAGGCTCAAAATGGCCCACCCCTTCCACCACATTCCGTATGGTTTCCTTATACACGATTCTTCCCGCATCAAAGGCAACCTCCAGGCCAAAGCGGCTTTCTATAAGGCTCTTTAAAATTTCAATCTGCACCTCGCCCATGATTTGAGCCTGAATCTCCTGCATTGACTCATCCCACAACAGGTGGAGCTCCGGCTCCTCCTCCTCAATCTGGCGCAGCTTGGGAAGCAGCACTCTGGGATCGCATCCCTCAGGGGGAATGATCCTGTAAGACAAAACCGGCTCTAAAATGGGAGCCTCCGAGGCTTTCTCTGCCCCCAGACCCTCTCCCGGCCTGGTTTGGGTAAGCCCTGTGACGGCGAAAACGGAGCCGGCTTCAATTTCGTTTACCGCCTCGTATTTCTGCCCTGAATAAATACGAATCTGGTTAACCTTCTCCTCCCACTGGCCGTTGGCCAGCACTTCCTTTACCTTAAGCCTTCCTCCTGTGAGCTTCATATGGGTGAGACGGTTTCCCTGTTCATCCCTTGAAATTTTGAATATTTTTGCCCCGAAGACATCGGGATGAATTGGTGTCTGGGTATATTTTGTCATAACCTTAAGAAACGCTTCAACGCCAGAAAGCTTCAACGCGGCACCGAAGCAGCACGGAAAAACCCTCCGCTTTAAAACAGCCCTTCTAATGAGGCTGTCTTCAATGCGCCCCTTATCAACAAAGGCTTCCAGCATGGCTTCATCACACATGGCCAGTTGGTCGTAAAAATCCTCGGTATGAGCTTGTCCAAATTCAATGCAGCCCTCATCGAGCTGCTTTTTAAGCTCGTTTATCAGCCGGTCCTTATCCGTGCCCATTTGATCCATTTTATTGACAAAGAGAAAGACCGGAATCCGGTATCTGCTTAGCAGCCGCCACAGGGTTTTAGTATGCCCCTGCACCCCGTCCGCCCCGCTTATGACTAAAACGGCATAATCAAGTACCCGAAGCGTACGTTCCATTTCGGCGGAAAAATCCACATGCCCCGGGGTATCCAGCAAGGTGATCTGAGTATCCTCTGTTTCAAATACAGCTTGCTTGGAGAAAATGGTGATACCCCTTGCTTTCTCCAGTTCAAAGGTATCCAGATAAGCATCCTTATTGTCTACCCTGCCCAGCTTGCCGATTTTGCCGCTTAAGTAAAGCATGCTTTCAGATAATGTGGTTTTGCCTGCATCCACATGCGCCAAAATTCCGATGACTAATTTTTTCATAATCTATTTAAAATCCTTCTTATTGCTTAAAAACACAGGTCGGAGAATCGAGCCTGTAATTCTTCTTATTTTCCTTTTATACTTCTTATTCTAATGATACTTGTAAGTTTAGTATTTGACAAATAAGAGATGCACTTAACTTCTGCAAAATTCTCTGCTATAAATACGCTGGCGGAAACTTCGGAGAAAATCAATGCTGTTAGGAGATAGCCAATACGGCGACAGGAAAGCTCGGCAGCCTGATAGCGGAAGAGTTTGTCAAACAAGGCGGCAATAGGATTGAGAAAAGCGGCACTGAAGCTGGTACTTTTCCTAGATAATGCTCTTTGCAAAACCTTGAAATGGAGGCAAGAATAGTCTTTTCATCCGTCCAATCTTCTGTTAAAATAGTCATATACAAATTTTCTTGTTTTGGTAATTTTGTATTGTATTTACACAATTACATTTCCATATTCCGGATGATTCTGCTATATGATTTACTCAAAAAAATTATTTTTTCAATGCTCTATGCACTTAATTGAACTGCGAAGTTTAAGTTACATATGTAACAAGGAGACAATTAGTTAGAGTGGTTTAACCACGACTGGAGCGTGATGAGATGAAATCAGGTTTAATATTGCGGACAATTGACGATTACGAAACAAGCCTGCACAAGCACTATGGCTTTATCTATTTCGAATCAACATTTCAGCAAACATATAGCGTGCCTTCAGAAATCGGCAAAGGTTCCATTACAAATATTTATCCCAATAATGAATTATGAGGACTACAATTCTCGCTTTGAGACCACCTATTGCCTAAAGGGACATATCGTCTATTCCGAAGCGGGAGTGGTGGATACAAGCCTCGGTAAGAACGATATGGGAATTTATATCAAGCCTCAGAGCAGGGGGATGATGATGTTTCCGTCCGGTGAAGAAATTCTTGCTGTCTCGCTGTTGGGGCATAACGAATTTCTATCAAAATATTGAGGAAACTAAGGAGGCCTATATGATAAGTAAAACAAACAAAACCACACAAGAAAAGCTGGCAAAATCTCTAACGGCGGAAAGCACCGAACTGCTTCCCTTTTTACCATATCTTTTACAGGATATATGGGAATTGGGCAGCAATCCCACAGAGATGATTTCTCTTATCAGCAAGTATATGATTATTACAGAAAACACAAGCTTTTTAGACTTGGCATGCGGAAAAGGCGCTGTAAGCATACAACTGGCACAAGCGCTTAACGTAAAAGTAAAGGGAATTGACATTGTTCCGGAGTTTATCAATGACGCGGTAACAAAATCCATGGAAATGGAAGTCGCAACTTTGTGCCAATTCTCGGTCGGGGACATAGCTCAAGCTGTTGGAATCGAGAGAAATTATGACGGCGTTATTTACGGCGCGGTCGGCGATGTGCTTGGTATGCCGGAGGACGTCATCCTGAAATTAAAAAATACGCTCAAGCCCGATGGCTTCATTATCTATGATGACGCTTACTTAAAAGACGCGCAAACATCAAGCGTAAAGTTTGAACATGATTACCTGACTTACGAACAGTGGTTGACGGTTTTCGAAAGAACCGGCGTACAGCTTATCGACCGGATTGTACCCGTTCCGGGTGAAGAAAATGAGAACGATGAAAATACCCGGCGGATTACTGTTCGGGCCAATGAGCTAAGTATGCGATATCCTGAAAAAAGAAAGCTGTTTGAAAGCTATGTGCAAAGCCAAACGAATGAATGTGACGACCTGGAAAACAGTATTATTGGGGTAACTTGGTTGTTACAGGCAAAGAAGTAATATATTTAGATGACTAATCTTTGCTACCCAATGGTGGAGCAAACAAGCACAACAGAATAGAGCCAAGGGCAAACCCGGTGAAAACCGGGGGCGCAAAGCGGAGGATCTCCCTTTTGGACGAAACGGCTCATCAACGAAAATTTTATATATGGTGATTACGATAGTGTTGCGAAGTATATCAGGAAGAGGTACGAACGGCTATCGGATGCTGGCCCTCATGGAGCAGTTTACTTCGTGGCCATTCTGCTTCAGGTAGTCCTCTCCCCAGGTGTACATGGCTTCAAGAATGGGCCGTATGCTGTTGCCAAGGTCGGATAAGGCGTACTCCACTTTTGGGGGTACGACGGGATATACGGTTCGGATAACCAAATTGCTCTCCTCCAGCTCCCGAAGCTGCTGGGTGAGCATTTTGGGCGTGGCCTGGGGAATTAATTTGCTTAACTCGCCGAAGCGCAGGGTTGTATTTATTAAATGCCACAAAATAAGGGATTTATACTTTCCCCCAATAATGTCTATGGCTGTTCCCACAGGACAGTGATAGTTCTGATGATCACATTTCATAATTAATGGCCCCCTAACTTCATGCTATCATTTTAGGTAGTATAGCACTATATAGTAAGTACTTGATATTTTTATATTTACCGTCATAATAATATCACAAGCACCTGCCAGCGTCAAGGAAACTTAAATACCCGGGTATCGAGCCGCTGAAGGAAGCCTACTACCTTTTTGTATAGTATGTTACTATTTAGTGCGTACTTCCCAAAATAAATATTATTGTTATGCTTATACTAAAGCGGGCTATGCCCGCAGCCCAATTGGCAGGAAACGCTGCTGAAACAACTTGCTTTTAACGGCGTTTTTAAGTTAAAGCTACCAAGCACATGATTATTACCAGGGGAGCGCAGTAAATCTGGGAGAGAGGAGTTCTCTATGGAAAGTCAGATATTAAATATTAGAGGCATGACCTGTGCCGCATGCGCACAGAGGATAGAAAAAACGGTCCGCAAGCTTTCGGGCATAGGGCAGGCAACAGTGAATCTT
>JAEXPO010000580.1 GCA_023446675.1 Bacillota bacterium
GCGATCATCAGCTCTTCCATGTCATTTATCCGATCAAGACGGTCCTCGTCCACCTTAAATAAGCCGTCGTGGGCAGCGAGAATGTCAATTTTGCCTTCCTTGGGTTCAGTGAAGGCCATTCCCTCACCAAGGCACAAATCCCTTAATACGGCGGCGCCTTCGTCCTCATGAACCATGCCTTCTTTTTGTTCCCATATATAAAGGTTTTCTTTTCCCATGGAAAGCAAAACAGGAATGTCCTTTTCTTCTACAATGTGGCCCTTTCTGAAAATGGGCTTTTTATGAACATCCTTAATAATCTGGGTTATGTCGTGGCACAGAATATGCCCAACCGCGTCAATGGTTTTTATAAGCTTCATTCTATCGAATCCTTCTATAAGGTACTAAAACCTTGTGCCTGGTGTTTAGAAAAAATTATTACATTGTGAATTTAATCTCAAACTGCAATAAATACATTATGCAGTTGCCTTTAATAATACTCATTTTTAAACGTTTCTTCAAGTGTTTATAATAAACCCCTTTTATTCATGATATGGAAAACGTAAGCGCTGTGGCGTAATGGTACCTGAAAAGTGTACTCAAAACGCATGGGATTTTGAGGGAATATAAAAAAATTTAAGCATACAAAAAAAATAGTTTAATAAAAAATTTTTTGAAAACTATGTTGTATTTTAAATAGGGCTGTGTTATCATAATCACAACTTCAAGATATCCGATGCGACAATGGTGTTGCGCCGACATGCTTCTAACAGAAAAAGCATGAGGCGCATTTTTTGTACCCTTTTTAGGGTTCACCGAAAAGCGGAAAGTTATAATTCCCACTTATTCACACCATTGCTTTCCAAATTTTAAATCAAAGTACTTTGCATATTCAAAAACACTAAAGAAGCACTATATATTGACAAATCGACGTTGAAGAGAAGGAGAATGAATGATGAAAAAGTTTTTGAAAAAAGCGGCACTGGTCGTTGCGGTAATGACAGCAATGAGCTCCCTTGCAGCTTGCGGCGGCACACCTGCCTCCACTACCCCCACACCTTCCCCAAGCACCTCGGCTTCCGCCACACCAACCCCTGAGGCTACGCCAACACCTGCGGCTGATCCTGTGAAGGTCGCCGTAATCCTAAGCGGCCCTATCAGCGACATGAGCTGGAATGCAACTGCTTACAACGGCCTGATGGCAATTGAAAAGCTGGGTGCGGAGGTTTCCTACCAGGAAAATGTACCGGTTTCCTCCGTTGAAGACAGCATACGTACTTATGCAACAGAAGGCTTTAACCTTATTTTCCTCAGCACCAACAGCTATGAAGAGGTGGGCAAGCAGGTTGCTCCCGATTTTCCCGACGTACAGTTCATCACCATCAACGGTTCAACCACTGATGGCAACATTTTAAGCGTACAAATCGCTGATGCTCAGCAGGGCTTCCTTATGGGCGCCATCTCTTCCGTCATATCCGAAAGCAAGAAGGTAGGCTTTGTGGGCGGTACTGAAATTCCTCCCATCATTAAGGGCCAGGCTGGCTTTAAAGCCGGTGCCGAATATGTGGACAGCGCTATTGGCATCAGCTCCAATTTGACGGGCAGCATGGACGACGTGGGCGCTGCCAAGGAAACCGCGGCAGCCATGATTCAGGCCGGTGTGGATGTGGTTTCTCCCATGGCTAACCAGTCCAGCCTGGGTGTTCTGGAAGCGGCTCAGGAAGCAGGGGTTTACGCTGTGGCTTCCGGTCTCAATCAGAATGATGTTGCTCCCGACGCTGCCGTCATTGCGGTAGTCAAGGATACGGCCATTGCTTATGTGGCAGCCTACAATGCCTTTATTGGCGGAACCCTCGGAAGCGAAACCATTGTCATGGGCGCAACCGAAGGTGTTGTTTACCTCTCCGACTGGTATCCTGCAGCTTCCGGCATCTCCGGGGACGCGAAGGCAAAGGTAACCCAAATTTATCAGGACCTGGTAGACGGAAAAATCGCTCAATAAGGGTTACCTAAGGGTTACCGCGTTGAGAAGCCTTGATAAATGGGAACGGGCATCGCATTTATTGAGGAAGGGGTGGGGTCACGGCAGAAGGCCGGACCCCATTCCTTGCTGTACAGGCTTAACCCGATAACACGGAAAGGGATGAAAAGTGTATGAAAGGCAGCAGCGGCCGCAATGGCCAGTCCTTTAAAAAGAAGCTTCTTCTGGCGTTGGATGGGGTTTATTTCCCCATTGCAGCCATTGTATCGGCCCTGCTAATAGGCGGGCTTGCGGTATGGGGCCTGGGCTATGATCCCTTGGCCGCATTCAAAAGCTTATTAAGTGGCTCCTTCGGCAATAAAAACGCCGTAAGTGAGACTCTGGTCAAGGCCATACCTCTTATTTTTACAGCCTTGAGCTATGGGGTAGCCATGCGGTGCGGGCTTATCAATCTTGGGGCTGAGGGCCAGCTTTATATGGGGGCTTTGGCTGCTACCCTTGTGGGAACCAGCTTTAACGGGCTTCCTGCTCCAATTCATATTGGCCTCACTCTTCTGGCGGGCTTTGCAGGCGGCGCTTTCTACGGTGCTATTGTGGCCCTTTTAAAAATACGCTTTGGGGCAAGTGAGCTTATTACCACCATTATGCTTAATTACATTGCCATTGCCTTTGTCAACTACTGCGTTACCGGGCCTTTAAAAATGGAGGGGGACAGCTATCCCCAATCCTATCCTATTCTGGAAAGCGCAAGGCTTCCAAGGCTTATAACAGGCCTGCGCCTTCATTGGGGAATTTTTATTGCTCTTGCGGCTTTAATTGCTTTCTACCTTATTATATGGAAAACAACCAAAGGCTACGAAATGCGTGTCATTGGACAAAATCCCACGGCAGGAGCCTATGCGGGCATGAATCTTAACAAGGTGGGCATTCGCGCCATGCTTCTTGCGGGAGGCTTTGCCGGCCTTGGGGGCTGTGTTGAAATTCTGGGCATACAGCTTCGGCTTATTCAGGATTTTTCCTCCAATTACGGCTTTGACGGAATTGCCGTGGCCCTTCTTGGAAACAACCACCCCATAGGCATTTTCCTTTCCGGCATTCTTTTCGGAGCCCTCAACAGCGGCTCCAACAAAATGCAGATGATGGCCAAGGTACCCAGTGCCGTTATCCATATTATACAGGGCTTAATCATTCTTTTTGTGGTGGGAAGAGAGATGTTCCGTTTCCGTCATCTTTTCATAAAATCGGGAAAGAAGAAGGAGGTTACCCATGCTTGATTTTCTGACGGGGTTTCTGGCCTCGGACATAAGAACAGCCACACCTCTTCTTATTGCGGCTCTGGGCGTGGTATTCAGTGAAAGGGCGGGAATTGTCAACATCGGTATCGAGGGCTTTATGCTCACCGGTGCTCTTATGGGAGTGGTGGGCTCCTGGGCCACAGGCTCGGTGGTGGCGGGAACCCTTATCGCCATGGTATCGGTGATGCTGTTTGCTCTTGTTTTTGCCTATTTCACCATTACGGTTGGAGCAAATCAGACCGTGGTGGGGGTTGCGGTAAATATTCTTGCGGGAGGCCTTACCATCACCCTTAACCGTACGGTTTTCGGCGTGAATACAAGCATGCCCCGCATTGATGTTTTCGATGCCGTAAAAATTCCTTATTTAAGCGAGCTTCCTATTGTGGGCAAGGCTCTTTTCAGCCAGTCCATTCCCGTCTATATAGCCCTTGTTCTGGTTCCCATACTCTGGTTTGTGCTTATGAAAACCAATGTGGGACTCAATGTAAGAGCGGTGGGGGACCATCCCCAGGCCTGTGATACGGTGGGCATCGACGTGGTTCGCACACGCTACGGCGCGGTGCTGTTCAGCGGCCTTATGGCGGGCTTTGCCGGAGCCTTCGTTTCCATGGGGCAGCTGAGCTTCTTCACCGAGGGCATGGTGGCTGGCCGGGGCTTTATTGTTCTGGCAGCCGTGGTTTTCGGCAATTATACCCCGGTGGGGGTGCTGGGAGCGGCTCTGCTCTTCGGGGCGGGGGATGCCCTTCAATACAATCTCCAGGCGGCCAATACCAACATACCCTACCAGTTTTTAACCATGATGCCCTATATTATTACATTAGGCGCCCTGTGCGGCTTTATCCGCAGAAGCAACAAGCCCCTGTCCAGCGGCGTACACTACAGGAAAGGCTGAGGTGAAGGTGTAATGGCTTTACTTGAAATGCGGCACATCACGAAACGCTTTGGCGAGGTGACGGCCAACGAGAATGTGAATTTTATTGTTGAAAAAGGGCAGATACACGCTCTGCTGGGTGAAAACGGAGCGGGTAAATCCACCCTCATGAACATCCTTTACGGGCTCTATACCCCTACGGAGGGTGAAATCCTGTTTAATGGAAAACCCATTCATATTAAAAGTCCCCGTCATGCCATTGAGCTGGGAATAGGAATGGTTCATCAGCATTTTATGCTCATCCCGGCCTTAACCGTCATTGAAAATGTGGTGCTGGGAATGAAGGAAAACAAAACGGTTCTGGATTTAAAAGCCGCTGCCGTACGTTTTGAGGAAATGGCCCTAAAATACGGTATGCCCATGGACCCCTGGTGCCGGGTGGAGCAGCTGTCCATCGGCCAGCAGCAGCGGCTGGAAATTCTCAAGGCACTGTTTCGCAAGGCGGATCTTCTCATTTTGGATGAACCGACGGCAGTGCTCACCCCTCAGGAGGTGGAGTCCCTCTTTGTTATGATGCGAAGGCTCAAGGAGGACGGCTGTACCCTCATTTTCATAAGCCACAAGCTGGGTGAGATTCTGGATATATGCGACTGCTGCAC
>JAEXPO010000606.1 GCA_023446675.1 Bacillota bacterium
AGCCTATACCAATAATAGTCAGAACAGCTATTGGCAAAATATAGTGCCATGCAATGTCAAGGAACAGGGCAAAGCCTTCATAATCCTTGCGGGCTGTAACCATTCCCTGAAGTGGCACCCATTTAAGTCCAACAGAAAAAATTCTTTTTAAGATCGCCGCGAAGAAAAAGGAAGGAAGAGATATACCAATAAGTCCGAATACAGTTACCCCGTAATCCAATTTGGAATACTGGCGGGTGGCGGCGAAAATACCAAGAGGAATAGCAAACAGCAGTTCAAAAAAATAGGAAGTAAACGCAAGAGAGAATGAATTCCAAATTTTTGACGAAATGACCTCGGTAACAGGCTTTTGATAGATGAAGGAATCACCAAGATTGCCCTGGACGGCTTTTCCCACCCATTTAATATAGCCCTCAACAATACCGTCATCCAAACCGTAAAGGCTTCTCAGCCTTTGCACCATTTCAGGCGTTACATTCGGATTATTGGCAGTTAAATTCTGAACATAATCCCCCGGCATCATTCTGACAAGGGTGTAGATAATGAGGGAGACTCCGAATAGAATAAAAACGCTTAAAATGAGTCTTCTGATAATAAATTGCTTCACAATTTCACACCCAATCCATTTTTGTAATTCTATAAAGATTAAAATTTAAGATAATATAAAAAGGAGGGATCGGACTTGATCTATAGATAGCTGCATGAGTATCTTATTACTGATAAGCGTCAATAAAAAACATTTTGCTTCATCGGCGCTTCCCATCCATTGGGTTACGGGCAAAGCCCGTTTAAGATATGCAGTTTTGTTTCCATGTCATATTATGTAAGCACTGAGTTCCAATTCAAACGCCCAGCCCTATAGAGCTGGACGTTCGAATTGTAGTTCAGTTTATACCGTCAACAACTCCAGATGATTATTCATAAGCCTGTTGACGATACGGAGAATGTTTCATACACAGGTCAAAAATTGAAATTACTTCACCATTTTCAGACTTTCAATTTCCTTATAGTAATTGTAGAAGGGAGTCATATCTTCCGGTAAGGTGGAGATATCAAGGTTATCCTTGTTGAAGATATACATGTTCTTTCTCTGGTAAACAGGCATTTCAACAGCCTGCTCCATCATGATGTCGAGGGCGCGGAAGTATTTCTGCTTTCTTACTTCAACATCATTGGTCTGACGAGCTTCTATAATTAACTGATCCAGCTCGGCATTCTTAATTTTATAGTGATTGGAAGGGCCTTGACTGTGATAGGTCTGATACATATCGGGGTCAATTGTTGCGCTCCATGCAGCTACCCACATATCCCAGCCGCCAGCATCAAGAGTATCAAAGAGAATGGAGGTATCAACATCCTGAATATCCAGGAAGCCGCCCAGCTTTTCAAGCTGGAGCTTCATTTCAGTCAAAATCGGTGCGGAAGGATGATCCATCTTACCTTGGCCGCCGATGGCAACCTGAACACTCAGCTGCTTGCCGTCCTTCTTGAGAACAGTCTTTCCGCCTTCGGTAACCTGCTGGTAGCCGGCAGCCTTGAAGTATTCAAGAGCCTTTTCAGGGCTGAAATCATAAACACGGTTGGCGTCTGTAGGATATGCCCAGGAAACCATAGACATAGGTCTTTCGATAACAGTGGCCAGTTCGCCGTAGTAGGATGTAACGGCAGGGTCTCTGTTCATGAGGTGCATAAGTCCCTTACGAACATTAAGGTCGGTGATTCTCTCGGAATTGATACCGATATAGCCGTAGCCAAGGTTATCAATAAGCCTGTACTCCACATTGGAGACCGCTTCAACCTTCTTAACCATTGCCGGGCTGGCGCTGGGATCGGAAATATCGAATAAGCCATCGGCCACACCCTGGAGCTTGTCAGCCTTATCAACAACCTGATATTTAATTTTCTCAATGCTGGGAGAGCCCTTGAAGTAGGTGGTATTGGCTTCAACGGTAACAACATTGTTTTCGTAGCTTACATATTTATAGGGGCCTGCACCGAGGGGTGCTCCGTTTTTGGCTCTAACACCGGACAAATCGCCCTTGGTATAGCCTTGGCCATAATAAGCCTTGGATACAACCTCAACGCCGCCGAGATTCCAGATAGCCTTGGGATCAACACCGTTGATGGTAACCTGAACGGTTTTTTCGTCAAGCTTCTTTATACCGGCAACCTCGGTAACATCAATGCCGCCTGAAAGGTTTGCCTGTATGTATGCGGATTCCAGTTCCTTGTACTTATTGTCAAGAATGGTGGGTAAGGTGTAATCCTCATAATAGTCGCCGTCTTTCAGGAAGCCCGCAGGATCCTCACCATAAGCTTCGCCGAGAGAGTTTGCAGTAGCGGTAATCTCCTCGTCTGTAGGCTGATAAGCATTGGCTTCAGCCTGCATGGCTTCGATTTTTGCGGCATAATCCGCATCATCATAGCGGTATTCGTTTACTCCGACGATGGGAGTGGTATAAAGTGTAGATGGGCCGTCATAGTTAGGATCAAGTCTTACGAGATAAGAAAAGATAATATCGTCAGCGGTAGCGGGTGTGCCATCACTGAATGTCAGGCCGTCTACAAGCTCGAAGGTGTATACGGTCTGCTTGGTGCCGTCTGCGGCGGTAATTTCTTCAGGTACCTTGTAAATGGCTGCATTGCTGATAGGAGCGCCGCTTCTGTCATTTGTAAGAAGGACAGTCTGTATCAAATCGGAAATCTCCATGTCATAGGCAGTTGTTCCGAAGAACGGGCTGAATACGCCGTTGAACTCATCAGCACCCATTACAAGGGTACCATAGGGAGCTTCCGCTGTGGGTGCTGCCGATGCGCTTGGGGATGCGCCGTTGGAAGCACTGGGGGTAGGTGTCGTGTTGGTTGTGGAAGATCCACATCCTGCCAATGCCGATACGCCTAATACGGCGGCCATGGCCATGGCAAAAAGTTTCTTGGAACTTTTCATTATTTCTCCTCCTGCTTCAAAGAGTATCGGTCGGGACCGACTAAAATTTATTACATTATACGTGATGCTTTTTTAGAATACAAGTTTTTTTGCAATTTTTGCTTTTTGAAGCCTTCAAATTTTCAAAAATGAATTTTTATGCAGAGCATGCATGTTTTCAAGCTTGTTGCAGGTTTGAGCGCGTTTTGATATATTATTCGTATCTTGATTTTTTGCATGAAAAAATTCATTTTGAAGCTTTTGCTTTTGTGAAATTTGTTTGCATTCCTGCAAATAAATCATCGAATTAGCTCGAAATAGATCGAAAAAACGGAGGTATCGTCTATGG
>JAEXPO010000642.1 GCA_023446675.1 Bacillota bacterium
TTCCGCCTGCAGTTAAAAACGGCTGCTTCTATAGCATCGGATAACAGGGATAATTGCCATGGAAGAAACGAAAACATAGAGGAAAAACCATAGATGGGCCGGTGTAAACCCGCCGGTATATCCGGAGAGATCCGTTTCCTTGGTGAAAAACAGGATATATTGCGCGAAATAACGACCTGTGTAACCGTTATGAAAGCACTCGGCATAATAGGTCTGGATCGGGACTAAAATCAGGATTCCTGAAATAAGCGGAACAAACAGTCTTTGAATACGCTCTTTTATGTATTCCAGATCTGTTCTCTTTTTTAAGGAATAAGCCGTACTGATGCCAGCCAGCACAAACAGAAGCGGCATAAACCAGGGCGATGTACAATAGATAAAAATATCCGCAGCTGTAAGATCTGCAGCCTTAACGTAAAAGTTTTCACCAAAACCATTGAAAATCATCGCGGTATGATAAGGAAATAGCAGTAAGACGCATAGCCAGCGCAGGTTGTCAATATAGTGCTTTCTCATAAATACCTCATGATCGGAAATAATATTGTGCGTATTTTCTGTCGGATCATATCGTTTTTGATTTTCAGCAACAGAAGGTTCGGGTCTATCGCGAGAATTGTGTAAACTCAAAATTGGGGCCAAAAGGGCGAATATTTGTAGGGGGCAACGCAGCCGCTAGGGTTGGGTTGCCCCTTGCTAGCATTATACGGGAAACGTGGCGGCTGTCAAGCCGAATAGGCTAATCCGGTCTATCGGCGAAGAAAATCTTCAGCTGAGAGTGGATGATACCCCAGTCCTTCCGGCGGCCAGTCCACTTTTTGGTGATGTCCACCATGGCCAGATAGAGCATCTTCAGTAGGCTGCCATCCGTGGGAAATACCGACTTGGATTTCGTTACCTTCTTCCAGCTTGCGATTGAAATTTTCAATGAAATTGGTAGTGTAAATCAGGGTTCTGACCTCTTGAGGATATTTGAAATAGGTGGACAGATTGACCCAGTTCGCCCCAAGACAGGGCGATTTTGGAATATTTCCCGCCCCATTTATCCTCAAAGACCTCCAACTGACACAAGGCTATTTGCTCATCTACGGCAGCATAGACCTTTTTCAAATCCTCCATCAGCCCCTTAATATCCTTGTAGGAAACGAATCTCGTAGAATCGTGAATTTAATGAATCACGCATTGCTGAATTTCTGTCTTGGGGTAAATGGCTTCAATGACTGAGGAAAAGCCGGTGAGACCATCCGCACAGGCGATGAGGATATCCTCAACCCCACGGTTTCCCAGTCCGCTGAGGATGCCTAGCCAGTACTTTCCACTCTCATTTTTACCGACCCGTATCCCCAAAACTTCCCGAATTCCATCCGTTTTGATGCCAATGGCGATGTAAACCGCCTTTTTCACAATCTGGGCTTCACTGCGTACGTGGAAATGCAGGTATCCATGAATACCACGGCATAGACGCCGTCCAGAGGGCGCATCTGCCACTCCTTCACTGGAATGGCTACAATAAGACGTGGAACGATAGAGGAATTAAATAAATTAGGCTATACGTCGCGAAAAATAGCCATACGACTGAATTGTCACCGGAGCAGTATATCCCGAGAGTTAAGGCGATTTAAAAAGCCAGACGAATATAAAACAGAAGTGGCACAGCAGGATTATAAAGAGCAGAGGAGAAACCGCCACCCGCATGGCAAATGGAGTCATGAACTGGCGAAAATCCTGGCGCAACTTGGCCGCCGGAACAAATAAGCTATACAGTAACAGCGGGGAAACTAGCTTTAAAACCATCTATAATTGGCTTTATTCAGGTCGGCTGACCGGCATTACAAAGGAAGCTTTGCGCCGCAAGGGCAAGAAAAGAACCTCGCCGACTGCCCAGCATTTCTCCCGAGGAACGCCAATACAAAAGCGCCCCAAAGCGGCATACGGCAGGAAAACCTTTGGGCATTGGGAGCTGGATACGGTTGTTCCATGTCGTGGCGATAAAAGCACCTGTTTTGAGACTTTTATCGAACGCAAAACACGATTGTACACACCGCTGTGCTAATCCCTGATCGAACAGCTGTGTCAATGGAAAGGCTATCAAGTATCTTTATAGTACGCTACCTAAAAACGCTTTTCTTACGGAAACCACCGACCGCGGTGGTGAGTTTGCTTGTTTTGATAACATTAAAAACGATCTTGGACTCACGCTCTATTTTGCCGACCCTTATTGCCCTCACCACAGAGGCAGCAATTGTGATCTCTTCCCCTGCTTCAATGTCACGCAGCGCGATATATTTCATGATCTTGTTCATGAAATCCCTTTTGTATCTGGCGTTGGGATGATAGGAATGGTTATCCGTAGCCCAGCACGACAGCGCCATATTGACCGTCCCAGGCATAAGTGAAGTTCCCAATGGCCGTTTTAACAAGATATTCATCCTCCTCTGCACGGTAAAGAATGATAGGTGCTTTCTCAAATACCTCTCCTGCCGCAATTCTTACAACAGCTGCCACATCAAGACCCTTGTTTTTTATATCTCTGACCTCAATTTTCATGCTTAACCCCGTGCATATCACAAGCC
>JAEXPO010000013.1 GCA_023446675.1 Bacillota bacterium
GCCATGGGGCATCCGCTTTTGGGCGACTGGCTTTATTCCGACCAACCAACGGATAAAATAAGCCGCCAGGCTCTTCATGCCTGCCGGCTCTCCTTTATGCATCCCCTGTCAAAGGAGAGGCTGACTATTAATGCACCCCTGCCTGAGGATATGGAGGCATTGCTCCGCCTATACCTCGGTGCTGCCGGGCTTCAAATGCTGTAGGCTTTAAATTTAAAAGCTGTCCTTGAATTCATTGATATAATAGCGGTTGTCCGTCTTTTTTATGTAAAGGGTGTCTTCCAGCTCTCCTGTGGAGGTCTTCAGCCGTATCCGGACTGTATAGTAGAGGGTATCGCCGTCCGCTTCCGTTTTATCCTTTGAAATCATGCGATAGGTGCGCCACCAGTTTTTATTGCCCAAGTCCTCATAGCTTTGATTGAGGGCCTGGAGCCTTTCCACGGTTTCAGCCCTGTCCTCCTTAAGATCCTGGCGTTCGTAGCGGTCATAGCATTGGAGCAGGGCTCCGTAATTTTCGTCATGAACCGCTTTGTAATAATTTGAGACAAGCTCTCTGTAATTGTTCTCCCCGCTGGACTTATTGGCAAGAAGGAGAATACTTGCAATAATCGTTAAAAGGGCAATGGCAGCGATAATAACAGAGGCCCTGGTTTTAATAAATCTTCTGGGCAAATGGAGCCATTCCCTTGAAGGCGTATCCTGTGAGGTCTTTCCCCTTTGGGTTATTTTGTTTCCGCAGGAAGTGCAGTATACCGCATTCTCTTCTATCTTCTTGCCGCAGCGTGTACAAAACATGGAAATACCTCCAAGCTTTAATTTAGAACGGATTCATCCAACTGCCAAAGCAGTCCGGTAAAGCCTTTAGCCATAAAGGCTCATGGCTCGTCCTATAAAAATTATAGTCTGGCAGAAAAAAGCTGTCAACGCGTATTGCCCTTCATTCCATCCCTTACCCCCGACAGTTTTCCCACTTGTCCTGAAACCTTGCTCATGTTAGGCTAATGAGGAAGCTCTCCATCTTACCCAAACCTGCATTGCCCGTGGAAGCCGGATTTTTGCAATGCATTATAAAAGTAAAGGAACGAAGATGAAAAAAAACGGAATATTGCAAGGCACCTTCAGCCGTTTGGCCCTTGCTGCACTTTTACTTATTTCCCTGAGCGGATGCGGACGAATGGCTCCGTCTCCCCAGCCCACCCCCGAGATAACGGTGCCTGCAACGGAAAATCCTACAAGCACCCCTTCCCATACAACCACACCCACGTCCACTCCCAGCCAGACTCCTGACAGTGCCACCTCGCTGTTGTGGGAAGTGACGGACGGACAGAACCGGATTTACCTTCTGGGCTCCATCCACGCAGCAATGGAATCCCTCTATCCCTTAAATGACACCATTATGGATGCGTTTGCAGAAGCCGATGCCCTGGCGGTTGAATGCGATACCACCACTCTCCCTCAGCGGCCTGATGTTGCGGAGGTTATGGAACCCCTGTTCTATACTGACGGAACCACGCTGTCGGATCATCTGCCCAAGGAGCTTTATGACAAAACCGTTGAAACGCTTACAGCCTACGGAGCAGACCCTACTCTGTATGAAACCACAAAGCCTGTAATGATAGCCTCCGTTATACAAACCTTTCAGCTTATGGAATGGGGCTATTCACCCGATCTGGGTATTGATATGTACTTCATTGAAAAAGCCGGAGAGGTGGGTTTGCCTTTGCTGGAGCTGGAATCGGTAGAGTTTCAGTTTTCTTTGCTGGGCAGCTTTAGCGACGCCGTTCAGGCCTTGCAGCTAAAAAGCGTTGTGGAGGATCCGGAGCTGGCGCGCCTTTACCTGGACGATCTGTATACGGCCTGGCAGAAGAGCGACACAGACACCCTGGAGTATATCCTGGAGCATGAGTTCACCGGCCTCAGTGACGAAGAGGAAGCCGCTTATGCCGAGTATGAAAAGCTTATGTACACCGACCGCAACAACACAATGACATTGAAGGCCGAGGAGTATCTGAAAAGCGGCGATACGGTGTTTGTTGTGGCAGGCGCGGCCCATATGCTGGGCGACACAGGTATTATAAAGCAGCTTTCCGATAAGGGCTATACGGTGGTACAAAAATAACGCCGCTTCACCCGCTTTGCTAAAAGCAAAAGGTTCAGCCTGGATCAGCCACAAGCCCGCCCTTAATGACACTGTCGTACATAAACCCTTCCCGCCGGAATGTTATTCTTACTGCTATACCATCCCGGCGGTTACCGGGGGAACGGCTTAACCAATTGAAATCAGGCTGCCGTTCCCCCCTCATCTATATTAAAGGGAGTCTTTTACCGGAGTACCAGCACAACAGCCTTTCCGCCGTTGGCAGAGGGTCTGTCAAGGTAGACCCCGATGGACCGGTAGAGGGCATCCCTGGTTAAATCACTTATTTTCAAGGTCTGTACACTTCCGCTGTCACTGGCCCGATACACTGCCGCATCCTTATGGAAGCTGTATATGGTGCCGTTTATCCGAATCCTGGATGCATCCACAGCCTCGATCAAGGTGCCCGTAGCTGCAGGCTGGAGAGAGTAATCCAGTGACACGGGCTGATTTCCGTTCATTCTCACACGCACCACACTGTTGAGGTTCACATTGAAATTAGCCCCGGACAGAGTGTAGGTTTGACCATCTATAAGGAGGGTCAGCATATCGGAGGTTCCGGCTGCTCCTGCAAGGCTGCTGCGAATGCCGGTGACATAGGCGTAACGGATGTTTTCACCCAGGGCATCATCCACTAAAAGCACATCCACATCCTGAAAATCACCGGTACGGCGAATGTATTTCACTCGTCCCTCCTCCAGAGTTCCGGAGGGCAAATCGGAAAATTTCAGTACGGAGGCCTGTATTTCCGTGGTGTAGGTGCTGGTGATATTGAATATGACAGCATCCATGGCCACGTAGGATTCATTGAGCTTTCTTTCAGCCGGCGTTACCCTGTAGCTGTCCCTTGTGTTTCCGTCCAGCCTGGTGAGCTTTACGGTATCATAATCCTTGCCCTTTGAAACCACCTCATAAAGTGCAAGGGAGCCTCTGTAAAGGGTGGTAATGCCCCCGTCCAGCAAATAGGTATCTTTGGCTCCGTCGGTATGAAGAAGGGTGACATAATCGTAAGCTTTGCCGTAATCCGACGCATCCTCCGACTTTTTCGTATAGGTTTCCAGTACAAGAGCGTAATTTCCGTTATCGGAGGTTTTGGAGGATACAATATCCACCGCGCTTCCGTCGCTGCCTAAAAGAATCTTCACAGAATCCCCCGTTTCAATACCTCCCGACGCTGTCAGCTTGCTTACAGGGAAGCTGCTCGCAAGCTCATAGGACTTGTTGTCCACTTCCACGGATTTGGGAGAGATTTTGCTGGGCTGAATAGATGTTACCGTACCGGATACCGCATTGTTATAAACCAGCACATAGCCATTCCGGCCCCACAGGTCCGTCACCTCGTAAACCACGTCGTCGGACTCAATTTGATTGGGGTCGATGGATTTTCCGCCTCTGTCAATCGCTTTGCCGCCAAAGCGTGCAGCAAGGCTTTTGCCTTGTTCGTCGCCGGAAATGACCACAGGATCCGAGTAAAGGGGATCAAAGAGCACGCCGTAGGCGGTGCCGTCCCTGTTTTTCCCCAAAACCAGTGAGGAATTAGCCTTTATTCCTCCCATAACATCGCTGTAAGTGGCCGTTTTGCCGCCATAATAGTAAGTGGCGTCGGAAGGAAGTGTCAGGCTTGTGCCGTCATTGGAAATAACCTTTCCGGATGCGGCCTTGCTCAGGGAAATCTCGGTTACCGCAAGACCCATGAGCGCCATTTTGACTATCTGTCCTTCTTCCATTCGCAGCATATACTTCTTGCCTGCTTCAGGAGCGGTAAGGGAATCTGCGAAATAAAGCTCGCCCTTTTCCGTAAGAATTCTGCGGTAGGAAAGGTCAGGGTTTGTTACATTATTTTCCAGCACAGTTACACTTTTATAATTGGCCAGGGTGTCGATATAAGGCCGGGT
>JAEXPO010000063.1 GCA_023446675.1 Bacillota bacterium
TGATGCCTTTGATGCTTTATCAAGCAGTACTTTCTTGGGAAGCGGGAAAATATCACCAAATACCAGTGCGCCAAATTTCCCATTTCCTTCTTTGTTTAAAAGGGTTATGGCTTCCTTAACCGGACCATCCAGAGAGCCCCAGCTAAGAAGAAGGGTTTCGCACTCCTCCTCACCGACAAATTCCGGTTCAATAAGCTCCTGCTCCAGCAAATCCAGTTTTTTCATGCGCTTGTCCATCATTCGGGTGCGCACGTCTGCGGATTCAATGATATAGCCCTTTTCGTCGTGCTCGTCGCTGTCGGCGGAAACAAAGCCGTTAAAGGTGCCGGGCACTCTTCTGGGAGAAATGCCGCTGTCGGTATAACGGTAGCGCAGGTATTCCTCACCCTCGGGAAGCTTTTCTTCCTTGCCGTCCGCACCCAGGGGCTCAACCCGGGTAATGCCGCTCAAATCGTAAAGAGGTACGGTGGTGGTGGTTTCCGCCAGGTATTGATCACTTAGAATAATAACCGGAATCTGGAATTTCTCAGCCAGATTAAAGGCACGGATGGTTTGGGTAAAGGCATCGGTATGATTTCTCAGGGCAATGACCATTCTTGGGAATTCTCCCTGGGAAGCAGAAATAACAAATTTAAGATCACTCTGCTCGGGTGGGGTAGGAAGCCCTGTAACAGGGCCTGGCCGCTGAACATCCACCACCACCAGGGGAACCTCCGCCATACCGGCAAGGCCCAAGGCTTCGACCTTGAGGCTGAAGCCGCCGCCCGAGGTGCCTGTCATAGCCTTAGCCCCGGCAAAGGAAGCTCCGATGGCCATATTGATGGCAGCAATTTCATCCTCTGCCTGTTCCACTACAATACTCGCATCATTGGCCTTGGTAGCCAGGTACTCCATAATGGAAGTGGACGGTGACATGGGATAGGCCGAATAAAAGGTAAGCCCTGCTGCAATAGAGCCTAAACATAAGGCCTTATTGCCGGATATAATCATATAATCGCTGTAGCCGCCCCCCAGATAGGGAAATCTCTCGGCTACACTGTTGTAGCCCTCTTCCAGGGCTTTCAGATTAATGTCTACAAAAGGTGCTTTTACAGCTGTTTTAAAAACCGACTCAGCCCCTTCCGTCTTTAGTCCGAACAGCTTAAGAATGGCTCCAATGGCAATACTTCCGCTGACACGAACATTACCCAGGGCCTTGGCCTTACCGTTCATATCCAGAGCGATAGCGCGGGATTCCTCTATGGCAAGGGATGTGTCGCAAAGAATAAACCCTTTAGGATCGAGTTCCTCCTTGTGGAGCTCAACCGTTTCACTGTTTAAAGCAATGATACCGTCAAGCCGGTTACTGTGAGAGGTTATAGGCTCAGAACCGAATCGGATTAAAGAGAAATTATGCCCTCCTCGGATTCGGGACATTAAATCCCTTGTAGCATACACAAAATAACCTGATTTTTTCAGAAGCCTTTCCAGAATGGCAACCGTGGTGTCGATTCCCTGTCCGGCTGCTCCGCCAATTAAAAGGTTGTACATGGTGTCACTCCTTTCAACATGCTTTCTTTTGTTATTGGGAGCCGGTTTCATCCGGTTCCCCACTTGTTTTATTTATTATAACAAACAAGGAAAGGTTTTCAATAAGGAAAAAGTCATAGTTTAAACCTTTTCCTTACCCTTTCCTTTTGATGCTTTTTTAAAAGCATCATTCCTGTTTTCCTCCAGACGAAACCGGATAATTTCATCAATTAAATCCAGGGGCAAAGGCTTGTCCATGGGAAATTGAATAGCCCCCTTGGAGGTGTGGTATTCCTCTAGCTTATCAAGAAATTGTTCCACACCGCTTGCGCCCGGATAAAAGCCCACATGCTTTTTATGTGCGGCAAAATGCACCAGGTTGCCGTAAAAGACAAACGTGGGCATACCCCAGCTTATTTTTTCGGTGGCCTCAGGGGCCGCATCCCTTATGACCTTTCTTAAAAGCTGCATCCTTTCGCGTGCTTCGTCCGGGAATTGAGCAATATAGTCGTCAATTGTCTGAATCTCCGGGTTTTTATCATCCATTTATAGATTCCTTTCTCTCACACACCTTATCAATATTTTACCATCAAAATAAAAAAAAACTCAATGTACATCGTGATCTTATTAAATCTTTTCCTTTTAAATTGACAAATAACATAAAGCTTTTAATAATAGAACCCTAGTTATATGAAAGGAAGCACTCCCATGAGTACGCAAATAAAAACACAACTGACTTTTGAACGAAAGAATAAGCGCGCTCATAGTACGAAAACCCTCCCTCATTCTAAATGAGAAAGGGCTTTTTGATTATTCCACAGCTCGTAACGGCGATTCGCCTCTTACGGTATTTCAAAATTTAAAGAGGAGCTGATATCCTTTGAAATTAGATTTTCACCGCTTTTCAAATTCACACACCACCATAGGGTAATCTTATAATTTCCACTGACAGCCTTAATACCCTGATTGTCCTTGTAGTCCCAGTAATCGGTGAAGGAAAGGCGTCCGTCCTTCTTTATTAGCCTGGTTTCAATTGCCGCAGTAAAGTCTTTGTCATTGGACCAGCGGTATATTTCATTTCCACTGCTGTCAATAATAGAAAAATCATACTTTTTTCCGGATCCGGACTGAACGGTCTGATCTTTTCCCGATACATTGACAAGACTAAAGTCAAGCTTTAAGCTCTTCTCTTCTGCGAGAAGCTTTAATTCGGTGGTAAACAAACCTTCAAGAGGAACAGGTTCACCTTTTTTGGAGTCTATAATATTAAGAGCGTCTGCCGGCAGACTTATAGGCTTTGTCAGAATAATGGTACCGCCATCCTTTTCGGTTTGACTGTCCGTGTTGAAGCGTACTTCACTTTTTTCTTCCTGCAGACTGTAGCCTGGTATTTTCCCCGGCAGCCTGTCAGTCTCTTCTTCATTCTGAATAGCCTGCAAATTACCCAAAGCTGTGGAAAAGACGTAGATGACACTTGTCCAAAGCAGCAAACTTTTAAGAATTCCCATCCTGAACACCTCATAATCTATCGCTTATCTGGCTTTTGCCATGTTTTTCTAAAAACATAGACGTTGACCATTCGCTTAAGGTTCATAAAACAAGGAAAAAATCAAAAGCGCGAGGACATCCCCCCTCTCCCATTTAACCAAATTGGCTTACGCAAATGGCTACAAGAGCAAAAGAGACGTGTTGTTTAACACGCCCCTGCAGTAAAGCTTATTGGATTTTGGGTAAAGTCTTTTTATCTCTTCCTGTTACCATTACAACAGTTTTAATTCTGTGGGTTCCTTAAGCTTGGTTCCTTAAGCTGTTTACCCCTTGCTTTTTCTCAGTCTTATCACATTCCAGGAGGCTTTGCCCAAAACAGCCTTGAGTATGCCGTCCTCCACCTTTGCATTACCGTTGGCAGACGGCACCACATTATTGGGATTTTCAAGGGTATTGGCAGCCTTCAGATCCTCGTGGGCAAGCACGCCATGTTCGATTACACTGTAATCCTTAAAGCTTCTGAAATCACACTCCAGCTCAACAGCCTCAGCCAAATCCTTGTTGACTGCAAAAACCGTAACTTCCTGCGCCTCTTCGTTAAAAACCGCTACCGCATCCAAAACAGGTACATCGGTAAAATCCTTACTGTCATAAACCGGGCTCTTAACAAGGGTGTGAAGCACGGTTCCCCTTCCATAAACGGAGGTATCACGGAAGGGATAGAATATGGTTTGTTTCCATGACGGACCGCCATTGGCTGTCATAATGGGCGCGATTACATTAACCAACTGGGCCAGGCAGGCGATCTTAACCCTGTCGGCATGACGCAGGAGCGTAATGAGCATGCTTCCAACTAAAAGTGCATCCTCAAAATTATAAATGTCCTCCAACTGAGGGGGAGCCACGGACCATCGTTCAATTTTCCTGTCGGCTTCATTGGAATGATACCACACATTCCACTCGTCAAAGGAAAGCATAATATCCTTTTTGCCCCTCTTTTTAGCCTTTACATAATCGCAGATGGAAACCACGGACTTAATAAAGTCATCCATATCAAGGGAACGGGCCAGAAAATTAGCCGTATCATTTTCGCGGTTTCCATAGTATGTATGAAGAGACAGATACTCCACATGCTCATAGGTATGATCAAGCACAGTAGCTTCCCAATCGGCAAAGGTGCTCATGCCCCTGGTAGAGCTGCCGCAGGCAACCAGCTCAATGCCGGGATCTACCCACTTCATGGCCTTTGCCGTTTCACAGGCAGCACGGCCGTACTCTTCCGCTGTCTTATGTCCTATTTGCCAGGGACCGTCCATTTCATTGCCAAGGCACCAAACCTTGAACTGATGAGGTTGGGAAGCACCGTGTGAAATGCGAAGATCGCTGTAATAGGCGCCTTTTGGATGATTGCAGTATTCAACCAGGTTACGTGCTTCCTCTACGCCCCTGGTACCCAAATTCACGGCCATCATGACCTCTGAATTGGCTTTTTTAGCCCAACGCGCAAATTCATTGGTTCCAACCTCATTGGGTTCAATGGTTGCCCACGCAAGCTCGGTGCGGCGAGGCCTCCTGGCGACAGGGCCAACACCGTCTTCCCAATTGTACCCCGAAACAAAATTGCCTCCCGGATAGCGAACGATTGGAACATTCAGTTCCTTTACCAGATCAATGACATC
>JAEXPO010000228.1 GCA_023446675.1 Bacillota bacterium
AAGATGTTTTTGCCTGCCATGAAAAATCCGCAGAACCAGGTAAGCAGGATATTCAGGGGCAATGAGAAGATAAGAATCAATAAGCTGTTTTTAAAACCGCTTAAAATCAATGGGTGCTGAAAGGTCATGCGGTAGGCTCCCAGGCTGAAGCCCTTGGGCCACAGCAGAATGCCCGGGTCGGCTACAAGCAGCGCATTATTGCTGACGGAGGCGCATAACACATAATACATGGGATAAGCCGTCACGAGAATCAAAAGTATCATGAAGGTTACATTAAAGCCATTAAACAGCCTGTCGCCCAAACTGACTCTTTTCATATAAATCCATCCTTTCTGTGCTTAAGCTCCGATGAAAGAAAAGCCTTTCACCGGGTACCTAAAACAATGAAACCTCGTTGAATTTTTTGTTAAGCCAGTTGGTAGCGAGTAGAAAGCTGACATTAACCAGAGAGTTGAATAGGCCCACTGCGGTACTGAAGCTGTAATTGGCTTCCATAATACCTTTTCGAAATACGTAGGTTGATATGACGTCGGCTACCTCATAGGTCATGGGCTGGTATAAGAGGAGCACCTTCTCGTAGCCTACATTGAGAATACCGCCCATTCTCAGTATGAACAGCACCATGATGGTAGGAAACAGTCCCGGCAGGGTTATGGAAAGCATTTGCCTGAAACGTCCCGCACCGTCTACCCTTGCAGCCTCATACTGCTCCTGATCAATTCCTGACAGAGCGGCAAGATAAATAATGGAATCCCATCCTACCGACTGCCATATGCCCGATAAAATGTAAATGGGATAAAACATGTTCTTGTCCGAGAGCAAGTTGGTTCGCTGGCCCCCGAGCATAACGGCAATGTCGTTGAAAACCCCGTCGCTCTGGCAAAAAGCCTTGATAAGGCCACAAACCACCACAATGGAGATAAAATAAGGCATGTAGGATATGGTTTGAACCGTTCTTTTAAATTTGTTGCTGGTTAGCTCATTGAGCAAAAGAGCCAGAAGGATTGGGGCCGGAAACCCAAACAGGATACTCAGTCCGCTTATGGAAAAGGTATTGCGAAGGAGCCTCCAGAAATAGATATCCGAGAAAAACTGCTGAAAGTTTTGGAAACCTACCCAGGGACTTTCTGCTATGCCGAGGGACGGTCTGAAACGCTGGAAGGCGATGACAATACCATACATGGGTTTATAGGCGAAAATGGCCAGATAGATAATAACGGGCAGTATGATAAGATATTTGAATTTATTCCGGGCAAAATCCCGGGCAAGAGTCTGTCCGAGGCCCACCCTGCTTATTCCGGCGGCAGCCTGTCTTGTGCTGTGTTTCATGGTGAATCATTCCTTTCCAAAGCGTGAGAAGCTATATCCGGCAGCGTTTGACGCTGCCGGACAGGCTTTTCGTTAAGTTCAGCTGGGATTATCTTGCGAGGTAACGGTCATAGGCGGCCTGCTGAATTTCAAGCAGTCTGTCAAGGCCTATGCTCTTGAGATTCTCCACATACGCATCAAAGTTGCTGAGGGGCTCCTCACCCACCATGAATTTAAGGGACATTTCCTGAATGTAGGTTCCAACAGAGTTTAAAATAGCGGAGATTTCATTGCTCTCTTCCGTTGTACGTGTCACACCTGTGGGAACAATGTGCTTGCTGGCTTCCTGATTTTGAATCCAGAGATCCACTGCGGCTACGGCAGTAGGATTGTTTTTCTGACGAACCATATTGGCCTGCTGAACGCCGATATTGGTCCATTGAGCGGCTGTGTACTTGTCAATGGCTTCACTTATACCTTCGGGGGCCTTCATGATTTTATCCGTGAAGGTGGGAACTCCGTCAACCAGGGTATAGGTATCGCCTTCGGTTCCGTAGTTGCTGTAGAGTATACCTTCGTCGGTAAACAGGTAATCCAGCCAGCTCAGGGCCACATCCACCTTGTCGTCGGCACAGCTTGTTGTAATAGAAGCGCTATAATTTCTTACAACATCCTCTAATTGAATAGTGTTTACCACATCGCCCTTATTAACGACGGGATAGCTTGCGCCTACCCACTGGGCGCCGGTCTGGTTCTGGCTTGCGTCGGCCAGCCAGTTGGTCATCTGGCCCATACTGGTAAAGGAAAGGCCAACCTTGTTATTGAGGGCTTTGGTACGCATACCGGCATCGTCAAGGGTAAGAACGTCGGGATCAACAAGTCCGTCCTTGAACCAGGTATTGAGCTGTGCCATATAGTCCTTCCACTCAGGCTGGGTCATGGCGCACTGAATCTTTCCGTTGTCGTCCACATAGAGAATGCTGTTATAAATTGCAAAGGAACCATAAGCGCCAAACGCTCCTGCAATGCCGGGATTCATGCGGCTCAAGGCAAAGGCCAGCTTGGCGTCGTATTTTTCATTAAATACTCTTAATACATTGTCCCAGTCGGCAATGGTTTCAGGAACAGAAAGCCCCTGCTCGTCAAGCCAGTCCTGGCGTACCACAGGCCCGGTATAGGCCGCGTTCCAGGGCTCGCTTCGGAAGGTGCCGAAGCCGTAATACTTGCCGCTGTCGGTTTTTACCGAGGTGTCAAAATGCTCGTCGCTTTGGAGTAACGCCCAGTAGCTGGGTGCTTTGGAAGGAAGGGCATCGGTAAGATCCCGAATGACCTTTTCATCTATATAGCGGTCCGCATCGTTCATAAAGCTGTGAATGATAATATCCGGAAGGGTATCGCTTGCCAGCATAAGGTTAAAGGCCTGATTGGCATCGGAGCCTGCGGTGGGGAACTGCCACTCCACATTCACCCCTGTTACTTCAGCCAATCCTGTATGATACGGGGATTGAGTATAGTCCGTATAGGATTTATGGGGCGCCATGATGGACGACCACACGGTAAGCTTTTTATCTGTGTTAAGAGGATAAGATACGGCTTCACCTCCGGGTGTGGGTGTTGCCGTAGCTCCCCCGGGTGTGGCGGTAGGCGTGGGCGTGGTCTGGCTTCCCGCACCGCATCCGCTTAAAAGTGAAATCGCCATTGCACCGGCAAGCACCGATGTCAGTATGGATTTTTTCTTCATTGTTACTCCTCCTTTAAAATAGTGGACTATGAACGGTTCTTAGCTGTCGCTTTAATTCCCCCTGGGCTTATTGAGACAGCGTTCCTTTCATGTTCACATTGTAAAGCGGCAAACTGGGCAAAGTATATAATCGGATTTGAAAATCGATTTCCCAAACCGTCAAATTCTATTGCTCAAAACTAAAAAACATTGCCCAAAATGTTAAACATGTTGTTTTCATCCTGCTTTTAATTGATTTATTTTGTGCATTTTGCTATTCTTTTTAATACACAATACCCTTTCTTACTTTTCACAATGCAGTAAAGCTTGCTGCTAAAGATTACTTATTAGAATACATAATGCTTCGAACAGGAGGACGGCAATGAGAATACTAAAACGAAACAAGAGCTTTTTCAGGCAATTTCTGACCTCCTATTTCGTGCTTTTGGTGATACCCTTTATAACTATCTTCATAACTTATTTTTCAGCACAGTCCACCATTCATGATGAAATCATCGATTCAAGCGCCAACAGCCTTTATCAATTTTTTAACGTTGTCGACACCAAGCTTTTTGAAATGAACGGCAACGTCTTACAGATACTGAATAATAGCTTTGTCCGTCAGTATGCCTATGATACATCTCAGAATAAAGCAATCAATCCCTTTATTACGTATGAAATTAAAACCTATTTAAATGGCTTGCCCCAAAGCGATTTCTCCGACATTTTTGTCTATTTTTTCAACTCTAACAAAATCATATCGGCCACCCGCTCCGGTATTGACGCCAAGCTTTATTATGATGCTTATTATAAGGACATTAATCCAACTGAGGATCCGGAGGCCGGAAAGGCTTATGAGCATTTCAGTGAAGCTCTGACGGAAGGGCCGGAAAACCGGTCAAGGCTGGTGGTCCTGGGTACGGAGAGCAATATCCCCGTGCTGGGCCTGGTTCTTTCCAAGAATCCAAGCAGTGTTTTTGGAAGCAGCGACACCACTGCGGTTGTGGCCCTGAGAGCCGAAAGACTCAGACAAACCCTTGAAAGTGCCAAATTTCACAGGCAGGGAGCCATTATGCTCTTTGATCACAACGGAAAGCTTCTGGTTTCCACCGATCCTTCAAGCACAGATATTGATATCGCTTCCTATAACGGCCGTGATTCTCTTTATTACGATACCTTTAATGGAAGGGAATATGTCATTCAGCTTTTTCCGTCCAAGATTCTCAATTGCACCTATGTTTCTGCCGTCCCTACGGATTTGTTCTGGGAGAAGCTTAATTCCCTGCGTATGATAGGCTTTGTAAGCATGCTGCTTACTATGATCCTAAGCGCGGTGGTGGCCTGGACGCTGGCCCGCAAAAGCTTATCTCCCATTACCTCCCTTATTAACGCCATCAGCAGGCAAACCCAGGTTGCCTATGACAGAAAACAGAAAAACGAACTGGAATTTATAGGAGATATACTTAAAAAATCCCTTGATGAAAATGATCTTTTGAGCAGCCGCATCAAAAGCAAGGATAATAACCTGCGGGAGGATTTTTGGCTTCGGGCTCTTCAGGGCACACTGTCCAACAGCTCCCTTCGCGGCAGCCAACCCAGCGGGGACACTCTTGCTTTGCTCTCAGACACATTTGCGGTAATTCTCGTTCAGGTTGAGCAGGTGGATGAAGCCGTAACAGGCTCTCTGGCAACGGAGGACGGTATGCGAACCCTTTCCTTTGTTGTAGCAAACGTTATGCAGGAGCTCTGCGGCATGCATCATCAGGGCTTTGTTCTCGGCCTGGTTCCCATGCTTTACGGAACTGTTGTAAATTTTTCGGAGCAGGTGGATGAGAAGGACGCCCTGGAGGAGCTGCACACCATCTGTCACTCCTTTCAAGCCTTTATTAAGGATAAAATGGGCATTTACTGCACCCTCTCCTACAGTCGCATAAAAACAGGGCTTCCCGGTATTAATGAAGCCTATACCCAGGCTGGCAAGGCCCTGGAATACCGTTTTTCAAAGGGCAGGGGAAGTCTCATTGCTTATTCGGATATTGAAGACAAAAGCTTTTTCTACAACAGCCAGGCTGATTCCAAAGCCGTTCAGCTTCTTTTGCAGCATGTAAAGGAGGGTGAAAGCGGAAAGGAAAAGGAATTGGTTACTAAAATTCTGGACAATGCCTTTTTGGAGCATGAGCCCTCTCTTGAAGCCATCCGGTGCTTTAAATACGATATGGTTAACGCCGTAAACAAGATCATTTACGATATTAACGCCACGGAATTGGAAAATGAGAATCATTTTGTGAAGAGGCTTCTCCGGACCGAAACCTTTGAAGAGTTTAAAGAGATATTTATCACTGCCCTCCCCGCCCTTTCCGTT
>JAEXPO010000229.1 GCA_023446675.1 Bacillota bacterium
GTGTAGCCCTGTCCTCCTCTGTCCCGTTTTTCTGATCGTTATGACCAAATTGAATAAAAAGGTAATCACCGGGCTGAATTTCCCCAAGAATCTTCTCCAGGCGTCCTTCAAGAATAAAGCTTTTCGAGCTTCTGCCTCCGGCAGCGTGGTTGGAAACCGTAATATGGTCAGCATCCAGAAACAGGCCTAGCACCTGTCCCCATCCATTCTGGGGAAATTGCTCCCAGCCATAGGTTTGAGCCGTAGAATCACCGGCTATGTACAGAGTTATTCTGCCTTCACTCATTTGGAATCGTTCCTCCTCCCGTAATACCTGCTGCATCCCGAATGAAATCCTTTTTTCTAAGGCTTATTTCGAATTTGCTTTCAGGACGCCCTCCATGCCTTGTATACTGTCTATAGCCATTATACATGAATGTTCGTCGGGAAAACGCGTAATTAATTTTATGATCCTGCTTTTTTCCTTGTCATCCGGGGTAATTTCAACAGTTGAAATTTGCGCGCCATAGCTCTCTGTCCGTTCACATATTTCAAAAACCCGTCCGGGCTTGTTTTCTATTTGTATAAAAAGGGTTTTATCCCGGCTTGCTCGTCCCAGTTTTTTTTCCAGTCCCTTGAGTACCAGAAGTGTAAGGAAAATTACCCCTGCGGCAATAACCGCTCCTCCATAAAAGCCTATTCCCGCCGCAAGCCCCACACAGGAAACCGCCCAGAGGCTGGCTGCGGTTGTAAGGCCCTTTACGCTGAAGCCTTCCCTTATAATGGTACCTGCCCCCAGAAAACCGCAAAATTATTTCCGCTCCACCAGCTGCTGTTATTGGCATGATTGTCGCTGTCCCCGTATCCGGTTACAAAGATTCCGTTTTGACTCAGACAGTCCCAGAGTGCCAGGTAGTGCTCCAGGGCAAAATGATCCCTGCCCTGCGGAAAGCCAACCTCAATAAGCGCCGCTCCATCCAGGCGGCTTCGGATAAGCTTTTTTGCAAGTGCCTTTATAAGGCGCGCCTTCTCGTCATCGGATAAAGGGATACGCTTCCAGACCTCAAAGGGGTGATTCCAGGAAAAGATGCCGTTAAATTGCTTAACCCATGCTACTGCTTAGTCATGGCTTACATTAAATCCTGATTTCTCATAGTCAATAATTGGCACATGGGTTGAAAAACTGTTTTTATGAGGACCAGCAGAAGTAATTTCCGTGGCGACAAAGGGCTTTACGCCATAGTTTGCCCCCAGCCTTTCCGCAAGGGCTTTTTGACGTGTCCGCACTGATTCAAATGCCTGCTTTGTTTCAATGGAAAAAGCGTCGATACAGCAGGCAGCTTTCTTCCCCATTCGCGTTTCAAGGCGAATATCGAGGGTGTCAAAAACATTGTCCAGCCCTCCCGGAGCCTGCTTTTCAGCATCTTCGAACAAAGGGAGCAGCCATTCATTCCATTTGCCCGGGAGCCCGGTTTTGGGTATAACAACGGTCCGTTCATCCTCCAGACCCTCGGGATTTCCAATGACATAGCATAAATGGGCAGGTTTATGCTCCGGGGGATGCTGTGACATTCGTATATCCAGTACCAGCCTTATATCCTGACCAAAATCCTCTTCCATAAAGAGGGCCAGATTAAGGGTTACCTGAGCCAGCAGTGAGGCTTGATGCCTGTTGCCGCTGGAAACAAAACGTATTGAGGCCTTTTTCCATACAGGGGATTGCTCTTCGGAGCCGCAGCTTAATTTAAGGCTCCTTGAGCCCTGATAAGCCCTTTCACAGGAGATCTCAAAGGCTGCCGAAGAGGAGGCTGTCTCTTCCTCAAGCACTTTCCAACCGTAATACCGTGACAAGCTTTTCACAATTTGCTTTTCCGCTTCCGCCCACCGTTCCTTGTCAGGATAAATGCCAAGAGCTGCTAACTCCTCTCGCTTTTCTTCAATAGCCTTTTTTATTTCATCCGGGTTAACCCTTTTCATTGCTTTGCTGCAATTTGTGCTCTGCCATTTATAAGAACTCTCTTTTTGTGGCATTCTTATAAATAGCTATCTGAAAGCTTTAACTGAAGCAGAGGCAGGCAGGGAAGACTCTCACGAGATATATAATTCAAACTTATATATATCATAATTAATATCAATTTCACTTATGATTCAATGTATGTTACTTTTATCATGCAGCCTGGCTTGAAAAAAGCTTTGGCCTGGAGGAGGTACATTATGGTAAGAACGATAGTAGGCGCCAATTGGGGCGATGAGGGAAAAGGTAAAATGACGGATCTTCTGGCGGAGGATGCCGACATTGTGGTTCGCTTTCAGGGCGGGGCCAACGCCGGTCACACGATTATCAACCAATACGGCAAATCAGCGCTTCATTTACTGCCTTCCGGAGTTTTTCGCGACAATGTGGTTAATGTAATTGCTCAGGGTGTGGCTCTCAATCTCGATGGTCTTTTTAAGGAGCTGGATACGCTATTGGCCTCCGGTGTTCCCCACCCCAAGCTTCTTATATCCGACAGGGCTCAAATCGTCATGCCCTACCATATTCTTCTGGATAAGCTTGAGGAAGAGCGGTTGGGCGACAAGGGCTTCGGTTCCACGAAATCCGGGATAGCCCCCTTTTACTCGGATAAATACTTAAAAATAGGTATACAGGTATGTGACCTCTTCCATGAGAAGGTTCTAAAAAGCAAGCTGGAAACGGTTTGCGAGGTAAAAAACAAGCTTATTCATACCCTTTATGGAAAAACAGAGAGCCTGGATCCTCAAAAAATTTATAAGGAACTGGCCGCCTATGCCCCAAGGCTTGAACCAATGACAGGGGATGTGGCTCTTTTCCTTAACAACGCCATTAAAGAGAACAAGCGTATACTTCTTGAGGGGCAGCTTGGCGCGCTAAAGGATCCGGATAACGGCATTTATCCCTTTACCACATCGTCTTCGCCTCTGGCGGGCTTTGCCACAGTAGGGGCGGGCATTCCGCCCTACGCCATTAAAGAAGTGATAACGGTTGTAAAGGCCTACTCCTCCTGCGTAGGTGCAGGGGCCTTTGTCAGTGAAATTTTCGGTGAGGAAGCCAACGAGCTTAGAAACAGGGGCGGGGACTGCGGCGAATACGGCGCAACCACGGGACGCCCCCGCCGTATGGGCTGGTTCGATGCGGTAGCCACCCGTTACGGCTGTATGCTTCAGGGTACCACACATGTCGCTCTTACGCTGCTGGATGTTTTAAGC
>JAEXPO010000258.1 GCA_023446675.1 Bacillota bacterium
ATCAGCGACATTACCATTGGTGAGACTATTTGTGACAAAGAGCGCCCGGAGCCCATTCCCTTTGTCGATATAGACGAGCCTACCATCTCCATGCAGTTTTCCGTAAATAACAGTCCTTTTGCCGGCAAAGAGGGTACTTTTGTTACCTCAAGGCATATAAGGGACAGGCTGTATCGGGAAATAGAAACCAACGTGAGCATGCGTGTTGAGGAAACCGATTCTGCCGATTGCTTCAAGGTATCCGGCCGCGGCGAGCTTCACCTTTCCGTACTTATAGAGACCATGCGCCGTCAGGGCTATGAATTTCAGGTATCCAAGCCTGAGGTAATTACCGTAGAGCAAAACGGCGAAGTCTATGAGCCTATGGAGTATTTGGTTATTGATGTTCCCGAGGAATACATGGGAAGCGTTATGGAAAAGCTGGGCATGAGAAAAGGCGAAATGGTCAATATGCACAGCGCCAATCAGGGGTTTGTACGCCTCGATTTCAAGATTCCCGCCAGAGGCCTTATCGGTTACCGTTCGGAGTTTTTGACGGATACCCGGGGAAATGGTATAATGAATCATATTTTTCATGGGTACGAGCCCTGGAAGGGTGAAATAAAGAGCCGCTTAAGAGGTGCTCTTGTTGCCTGGGAAACCGGTGAATCGGTCACCTACGGACTTTTTAACGCTCAGGACAGAGGCTCTCTCTTCATCGGACCGGGCGTACCTGTATATGAAGGCATGATCGTAGGCGAATGCTCCAGAAATGAAGACATTACGATTAATGTATGCAAGAAGAAGCATGTTACCAATATGCGTGCGTCAGGCTCCGACGAAGCCCTGAAGCTGGTTCCCTTTATCAATATGAGCCTGGAGCAGAATCTTGAGTTTATTGCAGATGATGAACTTGTAGAAATTACGCCGGTATCCATTCGTCTCAGAAAGAAGATATTGAATACCGAGCAGAGAGCTAAGGTGAAAAGCGGTGCAAGGAAGTAGTTCGGTTAAAAGGCCCCATGAACAGGAGAGCTTTAAAAAAACACCCGTAAAAAAAATGAAGAAAAAAAAGCCCAGGAAAAAGCGCTATCTTTTTCTAAAGCTGTTGATTCTTATTCTCCTGTGCATGGTAGGTTTTATGGTGTGCGCACTAAACGGCTACAAGTATATCGTGCTGGGCACCCAGCAGGCCGAGGTTGTTTTGACGGAGACAACGGGGGACATTTATAACATTCCCTCAGGTTCCAGTCCTGCCGATATTGCCGACGATCTATACGATAAAGGCTATATCAAGGATGTGAAAAGGTATAAGCTCCTTTCAAAGGTGATGGGCTTTAACAACGCCTACAGGGCGGGTAACTTCCTCATTGAAAAAGGAATTAACGAATATGCCCTCATGCTTCGGCTTACCGACGAACCTTTAAAAAATCCCACAAAGGACATTATGATTCCGGAGGGAAAGACTCTTCTCGAAACGGTTGAAACCTTGCACGGACAAGGCTATGTGGATAAGGGCAAATTTATGAAAATTGCCTCCACCGAAACAGAGCGCTTTTCCTTCCTGAAGGATCTAAAAGCCACCGAAACCCGGCCCTATGTGCTGGAAGGCTATCTGTATCCGGATACCTACAAGCTGGATGAAGGCTGGACCGAGCAGCAGCTCATCGATATGATGCTGAATGAATTCAACCGTATTTTTACCCAGGATTTCAAGGCTCGGGCAGAGGAGCTGGGCATGACCATTGACGAGGTAGTAACAATGGCCTCCTTAATCGAAATGGAAGCCCGTTATCCTACGGATTACAAAAAGATCTCCAGTGTCTTTCATAACCGCCTTAATTCCCAGTACAAGAAGCTGGAGTCCGATGCCACCGTACAGTACGCCCGCATTTATGCCGGTCTTGGCCGTACCTCGTCTCTTCTTTATAAGGATTTGGAGATCGAAAGCCTTTACAATACCTATAAATATGAAGGGCTTCCTCCGGGACCCATTTGTTCGCCAAGGGTAGATGCCATTGAGGCAGCCTTGTATCCTGAGAAGACCAATTATCTGTTCTTCTTTGCAACTCCCGACGGGACGAACATTTACAACGAGACCTATGAGGGACATGTACAGGACCAGGCCAAATACGGCGTAAGCGGCAATTAAAGCGGGCAACGCCCGCAATCCAATTGGAGAGAAGCGAAGTTATAAATTATTGTTTTTTATTCACGCTTATCAGCGACAAGGTGTTAATGGTATAAAATGGAAGACGTTCTTAGAAATTTGGAGGTGGATTTATACCTCCGGCAGACACTTCAGCGTGAAACAGGCTATTTAAAAGAAATGGAGGAATTTGCACGGGAGCATCACGTTCCCATCATTCCTCCCGAAACGGCGGCTCTTCTTAAGGTTTTCGTAAGCTTAAGAAAGCCCCTTCGTATTTTAGAGGCTGGAACAGCCATTGGGTATTCGGCGGCAATTATGGCCATGGCAATGCCGGAATCGGGCAGAGTGGATACCCTTGAGCTGGATGAGGACCGAGCTTCACAGGCGGAGGAAAACATACGCCGGCTGGGGCTGTCTCACAAAATACGTGTACTTAAAGGGGATGCCCTTGAAATTATGCAATGTCTGCAGACGCCTTACGACATGCTTTTTATGGATGCCTCCAAGGGCCAGTATCCCGAATACCTGCCTGAATGCATCCGGCTGACTGCTGCCGGAGGCTTAATTTTATCAGACAATGTGCTTTACAAGGGGCTGGTTTCGCAAAATGAGCCCGTGCTGCACAAGCACCGTACCATTGCGGTGCGGCTAAAGGCTTATCTTGACAGCCTGTGCAGCGATAAAAGGCTTGAAACGGCTATCGTACCTATTGGTGACGGTCTTGCCGTCAGCTACAGGAAAGGGAATGAATCGTGACAAAAAAGGTTGAGCTTCTGGCTCCAGCCGGTAATATGGAAAAGCTGGAGGCCGCTCTTCAATACGGTGCTGACGCCGTTTATCTGGCCGGCAGGCAATATGGCCTTCGTACAGCCTCCGATAATTTTACAATTGAGGAAATGGCCCAAGCGGCAAGCTTTGCCCACGGCCTTAATAAAAAGGTTTATCTTACTATGAATATCCTTGCTCACAACGAGGACTTAAGCGGGGCGGGTGCTTTTATCAAAGAGGCGTCGGCAACGGGGATAGACGGTGTCATTATCTCCGATCCGGGCCTTTTTTCAATTGTACGCAAAAAGGCTCCTGAGCTTCCTGTTCATATCAGCACCCAGGCAAGCACCGTCAACTATTCCACAGTGGGCTTTTGGAGAGATTTAGGCGCTTCCAGAGTGGTCCTGGCCCGGGAAATGTCCCTGAAGGAAATAGGGGAGGTCAGCATAAATTGTCCCGGCGTCGAGCTTGAGGCCTTTGTCCACGGTGCCATGTGCATTTCCTATTCCGGGCGCTGCCTTTTAAGCAATTATCTGGCCGGAAGAGATGCCAATAAGGGGGATTGTGCCCAATCCTGCCGCTGGAAGTATCACCTGATGGAAGAAAAAAGGCCGGGTGAGTATTACCCTGTGGAGGAAACCGACAGAGGCACCTTCATATTCAACTCCAAGGATCTTTGCATGATAAACCATATTCCCGCATTAATAAAAAGCGGCCTGACAAGCTTTAAAATTGAGGGCAGGGTGAAAAGCGCCTTTTATGTGGCAACGGTTGTTAAGGCTTACAGGGATGCCATTGATGCTTATTATGCCAATCCTGACGCACCGGTGGATCCCGCCTGGCTTGCGGAAGTATGTAAAGTGAGCAACCGGGATTTTACCACCGGCTTTTATTTTGGGAAGCCTCAGGCCCCGGATCAAAATTACGGTACCAGCTCCTACCTCAGAAGCTACGCTTTTATTGGTGTTGTAAAAGACTATGACTATGCTGAGAAGCTACTTATAGTTGAACAGCGAAACAATTTTAAAATCGGTGACGAAATTGAAATATTGCCGCCTAAAGGGGCATACTCTAGTATAGTAGTTCAAGAAATGCTGGACGGTGAGAACAAGCCTGTCGAAGTTGCTCCCCATCCACAAATGACAGTAAAGATCCGGTGCGAGGCAAGCTATGAGCCCGGTTCCATTCTACGGAGAGGCGGCAAAGATTAGAGATTTTTAATGGTAGAGGCCTCTTCCCTGTGGTATCATAAGAGTAATCGAAGATGATAATTTTTCTAATAAGGAGGTCTTTAACAATGGCTTTTTTCGATGATGTAAAGAAGATTGGTAAAAATATTTCCGACAAGGGCAAGGACGTAATTGAAATTACGAAGCTGAATGCTCAGATTGGCTCGGAAAAGGACAAAATCCAGGATTTGTATGTAAAAATCGGCCAGGAAGTTTACACTGCGTATAAAGCGGGCGAGGAAACCCCTTTTGCTGCCCTTACCGCTGAAATTTCTGCAATTGAATCCAATATTGATGAGCTGAACGCTAAAATTCTTGAAATCAAGGATGCGGTTAAATGCCCCAGTTGCGGCGCAGAAGCAGCCAAGGAAACTGCTTATTGCTCCAAATGCGGGACTAAGATCAGCGAGTAAAGCTCTTTACGTATTAAAACAGAATGGTTAGCCAACCACAGGCAGCGATCCAAGACGGATCGCTGTTTTTTCTATTTCACCCAAGAAAACATTTCAAGGCTTGATGCTAAAGTCAATTTAGGTTAATATAAATTTTGCCATATCGATTTTATGTCTTAATCAGAGTTCTGTTGGGTTCAAGCGTAAGCCCTCGTAGAAAAGGAAAGCGAGCAGTAATGCAAAAGGATAGCATCAGAATGTTTGAAGATCGTTTTGTCAGCATAAAGCCCATTTTAAAGGGATGGTCCGAAGATAAGAAATATTGCGTGGTGTCCCAAGACGGCACAAAATATTTGCTCCGCCTTTCCGCGGGTAACTGCGAAGCAAAAAAAGCGGATTTTGAGATAATGGAACGGCTTGCAAGCATGGGTGTTCCTATGTGCCTTCCCATTGAGCTTGGGGCATGGGGCGAAGGTGTGTATACCCTCCAGAGCTGGATAGAGGGTGAAGAGGCGGAGGCTGTTATTCCTTTGATATCCGATACCCAGGCCTATGTATACGGACTAAAGGCAGGTCAGGTGCTTCGCACTATCCACTCCATTCCTGCGCCGGATAGCTGCGAAAAGTGGGAGATGCGCTTCAACAGAAAGCTTGACCGGAAGATTAAGGGTTATAGGGAATGCCCCATTAAATTTGACGGTGCGGATGATATGATTGGTTATATAAACCAAAACCGTCAGCTTCTGGACGGCCGGCCCCAGTGCTATCAGCACGGCGATTATCACATAGGCAATATGATGATAGAACAGGGTACGCTTAAAATTATCGACTTTAACCGCAGCGATTACGGCGATCCCTGGGAGGAATTTAACCGCATTGTGTGGTGCGCTCAAAAAAGCCCGCTTTTTGCCTCGGGTATGGTAAACGGCTATTTCGACGGAAAGCCGCCTTTGGCCTTTTGGAAGCTCCTTGCCCTCTATATTGCCGGCAATACTCTTTCATCCGTATACTGGGCCATTCCCTTCGGGCAGGAGGAGGTTGATACCATGCTGGCTCAGGCCGGGGATGTGCTTGACTGGTTTGACAACATGAAAAACCCTGTGCCAAAATGGTATTCGGAGGGTTGAGGGAGCGCTCAGGCAGGCGTCCATCAGCCAATTTAAGCATGAGTGGGAGAAAAGCCTCCTTGATATTAAGGAGACACCAAGTACAATACAGGAAGGAACCCTTAAATAAATGAATATAGGCGAAATGAAGAATAAGGCTGAGCTGCGATCTTTTATGAAGCATAAAAGAGAGGCTATGGGCGAAGCCCACAGGGAAACGCTTTCCATAAGGGCGACCCAAAGGCTGATGGATCTTCCCGAACTGGCTCATTGCAGGATTGTCATGTCCTATATGCCCATACGAAACGAAGTCGATACTATCCGTTTTAACAAGGCTATTCTTGCCGCAAATAAACAGCTCTGCCTGCCCCGTGTACGGGACGAAAAGGACATGGATGCTTTTTTTATAACAGATTTTAAGCTGGAGCTGGCCCAAGGCCATTTTAATATTCAGGAGCCTTTATATGCTTTGGAACCGGTTAACCCCGCTTCAATTAATATTATTATTCTTCCCGGGCTTGCTTTTGACACCAGGGGCAACCGTCTGGGCTTTGGCAAGGGGTATTACGATCGCTTTCTTCAAAGAGCTGACGAAAAGTGTCTTAAGATTGGCCTGGCTTATGGCTTTCAGGTGGTTGAGGGCATTGAGGCGGAGCCCTGGGACAGGAAGCTGGATCTTGTGGTGACGGAGGACAGGGTTTACCGTTTTCATTCGCCTTGATTTAAGGTATCATAGGGAATAGAGATAATTCCTTGCATAGAGGGGATATACCAAAGATAATTTCCTGATAAGGTTTTTATTATTGGAGAGGAACGATACTTTTTTGAACGAATTTGTCCATTTGCATGTCCATAGCGAATACAGCCTTTTAGACGGTGCCTGCCGCATCGGCCCCCTGGTTAAGCGCGCAAAGGAGCTTAACATGACCAGCCTTGCCCTGACGGATCACGGGGTTATGTACGGCGTCATCGATTTTTATAAAGCCTGCAAAAAGGAAGGCATAAAGCCCATTTTAGGGTGTGAGGTCTACACCGCGCCCCGGTCCCACCTGGACAGAGATCCCAGGCTGGATTCGGAGCAGGGGCATCTCATACTTCTTGCAGTTAACAATCAGGGCTACCGAAACCTCATGAAGCTGGTGTCCCTTGGCTTTACCGAAGGCTTTTACTATAAGCCCCGCATCGATTATGTGCAGCTAAGGGAGCATCATGAAGGGCTTATCGCCCTTAGCGCCTGCCTGGCGGGGGATATTCCCAGAAGGCTCATGCGAAACGATTATGAAGACGCAAAAAGAATGGCCCTTATGCTTGAGGAAATCATGGGCAAGGACCATTTTTATCTCGAGCTTCAGCATAATGGCATTGAAGAGCAGAAGCAGGTTAACCAGGATCTCATAAAGCTTTCCAGAGAAACGGGCATTCCCCTTGTGGCCACGAATGACGTACACTTTATCAAAAGGGCGGACTCCCGTTCCCAGGAAATTCTCATATGCATTCAGACAGGCAAAAGCGTTGACGATGAGGATCGGATGCGCTTTGAAACCGATGAATTTTTCCTTAAATCCCAGGACGAAATGGCGGCCCATTTTGCAGCCTGCCCCGAGGCTCTGGCCAATACGGCGGATATTGCCGGGCGCTGCAATGTGGAGCTTACCTTCGGGCAGCTTCATCTGCCCAAATTCGAGGTTCCCGGTAATAAGGATTCCTATGAATACCTGAAAAGCTTATGTGAAGAAGGGTTTCACAAGCGCTACACGGAATCGCAGGAGCTTCTGGAAAGGCTTCACTACGAGCTTAATGTCATACATAGCATGGGGTATGTTGACTATTTTCTCATTGTATGGGATTTTATAAAGTACGCCCGTGACAACGGCATTATGGTAGGGCCGGGGAGAGGCTCTGCCGCAGGCAGTCTGGTGGCCTACTGCCTGGGCATCACCAATGTTGACCCTATAAAATACAACCTCATTTTTGAACGCTTTTTAAACCCGGATCGTATCAGCATGCCGGATATCGATATCGACTTCTGCTATGAACGCAGGCAGGAGGTTATTGATTATGTTATCCGCAAATACGGAGAGGACAGGGTGGCCCAAATCATCACGTTTGGAACCATGGCTGCCCGGGCTGCCGTAAGGGATGTGGGCAGGGCGCTGGGTATAGCCTACAATGATGTGGACAGGGTGGCCAAGCTCATTCCTATGATGCAGGGCCGGCACATCACCATTGAGGATGCCATTTCCATGATCCCGGATCTAAAAAAGATGTATGAAGGGGACATGCGCATCAAGGAGCTTCTGGATACGGCCAAGTCTCTTGAGGGCATGCCCCGCCATGCCTCCACCCACGCGGCAGGGGTGGTTATTTCAGGAGAGCCCCTCACCGAATATGTTCCTTTATACAAGAACGACGAGCTTATCTCCACCCAGTTTACCATGAATACCCTGGAAGAGCTGGGTCTGCTTAAAATGGACTTTCTGGCCCTCAGAACCATCACGGTTATAAGAGACTCCCTGAATCTCATTCATACCAACCGTAAGCAACGTATTGATATAGACAAAATCAACTATGAGGACAAGGATGTGTACGACATGCTGGGCCGGGGGGATACCTCCGGAGTATTCCAGCTTGAAAGTCAGGGCATGACCCTGTTTATGAAGGAGCTCCAGCCCGGAAGCCTTGAGGATATTATCGCGGGTATTTCTCTTTACCGTCCGGGACCCATGGATCAAATCCCCCGCTATATTCGCAATAAGAACTATCCCGAGGGCATTACCTACCACACCCCAAGGCTTGAGCCCATTCTTAATGTCACTTATGGCTGCATGGTTTACCAGGAGCAGGTAATGCAGATCTTCCGGGATCTGGCGGGCTTTTCTTTAGGGCGTTCGGATCTTGTCCGCCGAGCCATGTCCAAAAAGAAAAAGGATGTTATGGATGCGGAGCGCCAGAATTTTATCTATGGCGCCACCGACGAAAAAGGAAATGTCCTTATAACCGGCGCCATGCGCAATGGTGTGGATGAGCGGTCCGCCAATATTATCTTTGACGAAATGATGGATTTTGCCAGCTACGCCTTCAATAAATCCCATGCTGCAGCCTATGCCTATGTGGGTTATCAAACGGCCTGGCTCAAATACTATTATCCTGTGGAATTCATGGCTGCCCTTCTCAACAGCTTTATGGGAAGCATGGGAAAGGTATCCCAATACGTTATGGACTGCCGTAAAATGGGGATTGATGTTATGGCTCCCGATATCAACGAAAGCATGAGCTCCTTTTCTGTTAAAGATACAAAAATTCGTTTCGGGCTTTTTGCAGTTAAGCATGTGGGGGAGGCCGTGGTTCGCAATATCATTGCCGAACGGGAAAAAGACGGCCCTTTCAAGGATTTTCTGGACTTTTGCGAACGTATGGAGGGCAAGGAATTAAATAAGCGTGCGGTGGAAAGCCTTATAAAATGTGGTGCTTTTGATTGCTTCGGTATTTTCAGATCCCAGCTCACCAACACTTATGAGGCTATTTTAGACAGCGTAGCCCAAAAAAGGCGTTCCATGCTCACAGGTCAGATGTCCCTTTTTGATGCTATGGGTTCTGAAGGCGATACCCCTTCCTTTAAATGGCCGGATATAAGGGAGTATGATGCCAAAAATCTCCTGGCTATGGAAAAGGAAATGATGGGCCTGTATCTGACAGGTCATCCTCTGGATGAATTTGCTGATCAAATTAAAAAATATGCCACGGTATTTTCCAGTGATTTTGAATTGGGCGATGAGGATCCTCTTGCGGAGCCTAAGCTTAAGGACGACCAGTTTGTAAGGGTTGCAGGTATCATAAGCGATATGAAAACCTTAAGCACACGAAACAATCGCATGATGGCCTTTGTTAATGTGGAGGATCTTTACGGTCAGATGGAGGTGGTGGTTTTTCCTAATATCTACGAGCAATACGGGCGAATGCTTGTGCCGGACAAGTCCATTTGGGTGGAGGGACGTATTAATATAAAGGAAGATGAGCAGCCTAAAATATTGGCCAATCGCATTGCGGTGCTCACCAACCAGCCCACGGAGGAAGAACCGGCCTTTATTCCTACAAGCCCCTCCTCAGAAAGAGCATCGCGTTTTAATGGCGATCAACGGGCTTACCCGCCCAGGAAAATGCCTGAAAGTCCCAAAACCTCTTTGCCGGTTAATAATGGAGCCGTCAGGGAAAAAAATGAGAAAGGGGAAAAAAAGATAATTAAAATTCTTTTAAGCCCTGAAATTGAGGAGGAAAAAAGCAAGCGGGTGCTGGCATTATTGCGTTATTTCGAAGGCGGGGAAAAAGCGCTTGTTTACAGGGACGACGTCAAAAAGCCCGAACTTCGGATGGGCGTAGAACTCACGGATCTCCTGGTAGAAGAGCTGGTCCGTATTCTTGGGCCTTCAAAGGTAAAGCTGGTATAGTTTTTCTTGCACTTTACCAAAAAATAATATATATTTATTTGGGGTGATATATTGGAAAAGATTGATCCTGACAAGGCATACGCCGAATATATTGTCATCCAGGCTGAGGAAAATGGGGTTAATGTCATCGGATTAACCCGCGGTAGAGATACTCGGCTCCATCATACAGAAATACTCGATAGGGGAGAAATATTAATTGCGCAGTTCACTGAACAGACTTCAGCTATGAAAATCAGAGGAAAGGCAAAAATCTATTGCAATCACGGTATGATTGAGTCTGGTAGCAGGCAAGGAGGGCATGGATAGTATGTGGACGGTTGTTTACATGGCTCAAAACAAGGAAATTGCCGAGAATGTGAAGGGAATCCTTGAAAGTCTTGGTTTACTTGTTAAAATCGATCCAATCAATCGCAAGGAAAAAGCCGATGATTACTACGAGGTATCCGTTCCGGAGGCCGAAGTAGAAGAAGCACATGGAATTCTTATTGAAAAGGGCTACTAATATTTACTCCGTCAGTATAAAGCTTCCATAATAGCTGGCGGATACCGGGAATCTTGTTATATCACAATAAACTACCCGTGTGAAAAAGACACGGGTGTTTTATAGGTAAAAAGCCATTTCATTTAACAGACAGTATATGTGGTATAATCGTATTATTACTTGCAGGAGGGACGCACATGGGAACAGTTAAAACCATCGGCGTTCTGACCAGCGGCGGGGATGCTCCCGGCATGAATGCCGCGGTCAGGGCTGTTGTCAGAACAGGAATCTATTACGGAATGAAGGTACTTGGTATACATAAAGGGTACGAGGGTCTTTTGCACGGGGATATTGAAGAAATGAAAATCCGGTCCGTGGGTGATAT